>NZ_MXAP01000182.1 GCF_002027555.1 Moraxella equi | reverse complement strand
TTTTAAGTTGAGAGTGGGGTGATTTTTATTTTTTAATGAATAAAATCATTAGGCAAAATGATAAAGTTTGGTATAATAACTCATTTTTCTTTTATCATTTATCATCATGACCATCAAACTCACCCTATCATACACCGCTTTGACCATTGCCATGACCGCCCTACTGCTGGTCGGGTGCAACCAAGACAACAAAACGGACAACAAAAAAACAGACAGCACGGCAACTGCCACCGACCAAACCCAAGAAATAAGCACCGAACCAGTGGACAATACCCCTGCCCAAAATGACGATCCCAACCATCAGCCCGATGTCGCCCTTGCCCTACAAAACAACCTAAACAAATCAGGTCTTAACGCTCAGGTTCAGTCCGTCATCCCAACCGACATGCCCGACATGTATTGGGCGACTTTGGATGGCGTCTCGCCCGTCTTTGTGGACAAAACAGGCACATATATCGTCCAAGGTGCCATCCTAAAACTGGGCGATGGCAGACCTGTGGACATCAGTGGTGCCATGATGTCAAAAGCAGTTGTCTCCGAGCTACAAGCCGTGGACAAATCTGAGATGATTATCTTCCCTGCCAAAGGCGAGACCAAAGCGTCCATCTATGTTTTCTCAGACCCTACTTGTCATTATTGCCAACTTCTGCACAAAGAGATTGACCAAACCAGTGCCGCTGGCATTGAAGTTCGCTATCTGGCATGGCCCCGTGGCGAGTCTATGATAGGTCTGACCGAGAGCGTGTGGTGCAGTAATGACCGCCAAACCGCCCTGACCAACGCCAAACAAGGCAAAGACGTCACCGCCCCAAGCTGTGACAACCCCGTGCGAAAACACATGGCACTCGGTCACAAGCTGGGTGTGTCAGGCACGCCTGCCATCTTTGCCGAAAACGGGCAACAGCTTGGGGGCTATTTGCCATCGGCTGAGCTTGCCAAAGAGGCTATTGCCAATCGTTGATGGTTAATTTATAAATAACAAACAAAAGGGCTCGGTTTTTAGCCCTTTTTTATAAGATTTTAAAAACAAATCACCACACTCATCAAATCCCATCACCTGTTACAATTTTTACAAAAAATTTTGACAAAACCCATAAAAATTTTTACAAACCCCCTAGCATAAGCCATGAACTTATGATAAGTTAAGCAATTCGGTTTTACCGTCAATTTTTGTTATAGATAACCAGTTGGGGCATTCATGAAAGATAAAATTAACATTGCGGTTTTGGGTCTGGGAACAGTTGGTACAGGCGTGGTCAACCTACTAAAAGACAACGCCGTTGAGCTGTCTCGCCGTAGCGGTCATGACATCTGTATCACTCACGTCGGCACAAGGAGGCGGCGAGATGACATTGACCCTACCATCAAACAAAGCGATGATTTGATGGCAATCGCCGCCGATGATGATGTGGACATCGTCATCGAAGTGATTGGCGGTAAGAGCGTCGCCAAAGACGTCATCATCCACGCCATCAAACACAAAAAACACGTCGTCACCGCCAACAAAGCCTTGCTTGCTGAACATGGCAATGAGATTTTTGGGCTTGCCGAAGAGCATGGTGTACAGGTGCGTTATGAAGCGGCGGTGGCAGGTGGCATCCCCATCATCAAAATCATCCGTGAAGCCCTAGCCGCCAACAAAGTGGACTGGGTGGCAGGCATCATCAATGGCACGGGCAACTTTATTCTAACTGAAATGCAACAAAAAAACCGTCGCTTTGGCGACGTACTAAAAGAAGCTCAAGCCTTAGGCTATGCCGAAGCTGACCCCACCTTTGATGTTGAAGGTATTGACGCCGCTCATAAGCTATCCTTGTTGGCATCGATTGCCTTTGGCATTCCTTTGCAGTTTAACAAAGTGTACTGTGAAGGCATCACCAAAATTAACTTGCAAGACGTGGTCTACGCCAAAGAGCTTGGCTACACCATCAAGCATCTCGGCTTTGCGTTTCGCCGTGAACATGGCTTTGAGCTACGTGTCCATCCCACGCTCATCCCCAACAGCACCCTACTTGCCAATGTCAATGGCGTAAAAAATGCCGTCATGGTAGATGCTCACCCGCTGGGGCAGTCGTTGTATTATGGCGATGGGGCAGGAGCAGGGGCGACGGCATCGGCAGTCATGGCGGATGTCATGGATTTGATTTATGTCATCAATGCCAACACCCCAAGCGACGTGCCACATTTGGCGTTCGTCCCCGAAGAGCTGTCCGACACTCGCATCCTATCTAGCGATGAGATGACCTGTGGCTACTATCTGCGCTTGACGGTCAAAGATGAGCTGGGTGTACTGGCTGACACCACTCGCATTCTGAGTGAAAACGGCATTAATATTGACGCCATCATGCAACGTGACGCTCACAAATCAGGACTTGTACCTGTCATCATCTTGACCTTGCCTGTACTTGAATCGCAGATGAACAAAGCCATCAAAGAGATAGAAGCCCTTGGGGCAGTCACCGAACCTGTGGTGCGTATCCGCCTAGAAAGTTTAGAATAATAAAGCCAAACCACAAATGGCAGAGTGCAAGATTATAAATTGTCAATTCCCTACCATTTGTGGCATAATAGCATTATTTGAATAGTCATCCGTTAGGAGTTCTCATGAAAGCCAAATTATTTACCGCCATCATCAGCACGAGCCTACTACTTAGTGCCTGCGGGGGTCATAACAACCCAAAAGCCGTGGACAAACTAGAAGAAGCCGAGGCAAATGCCAAAGCCAATGCCCCAAAAGCAGAAGAAGTGAAATTTGATGACCACGGACAGCCCACAATGGGTGGTGTTGGTGGAGCGTCAGGTGTAGTCGCCCCCACCACAACCGACACTGCAACTACTGATGTAGCAGAAACCACCACAGCCACTCCTGAGACGACAGAAACGGCGAAGCCAGCAAGCACAGAGACAACAGAGACCATGACTGTTGCCGAAGCTCCTGCCCCCGCTGAGGTACCGACAGCAGAAGAAACCAACCCTGCCGATACCGAAACCAAACAATAATCATAAAAATACCGCCTGTCACAAGCTGAACCGCACCCCAAAAGTT
>NZ_MXAP01000181.1 GCF_002027555.1 Moraxella equi | reverse complement strand
GTAGAGACAAAGAAGGAGCAGATAATCAAACAATTTCCTTTTTTGATTGCTAAATCTCAGAATTACCTATTTGATCAAGATAGTAAACACTCTAAGGGTGCAAAATTGCCTGCAAAATACTCTACCAGACAAGGCTTGCTTTATACGACCAGTAAAGATAATTTGTTAAGTGAGTTGAAGGATTTGATGGCATCGGGTTCTATGGGAGCAAGCCAAGAAGCAGCTAAGGAACTCGCTGAAATTTTTTCAAAAAATAAGAGCTACTCTTTAAATCACACTTACTCAAATTCAACTTTAATTAATGAGATTAAAAAATCTCAAGAATTCAAAAATTATATAATTGATATATCCAAGGTTATAAAGGAAAACATTGAGATAAACAATAAAAAAATTAACAAAAGCAATGGAAAAATACTAGTCGAAAAACCCATTAAAAGATTATATTTTGATGGAGGAGACTGGAATGCAAATTATTGGAATACAGGTTTAAGTATAACCATTCATCAAGTATCTTATGTTGAGGTATGGCTAGATAATGTGACATATGAAAATAACAATCCTAAAACTCTTAATGTGACATTTATTCTATATGACACTTATGGGTTGGACATGCAAGATATGGAAAAGTATGGCGGATTAGAGGTATCTTCTTATGAGGCATGGCAAAGTTTTAATGCAAGAGATAAAAGAGCTCAGTTGTTATCAACATCTTTCGGCTGGGAATTTAATTGTTGGTGGGCAATGCAATATTATCATGACTGCGTTCCTTTGCTTCTTAAATTAAGGATTCCAAATGTACAAATCAATCTTTAAATTTTTTATGATTTTACCCATCATTTTTCTTGGAGGATTATGTATTTGGTTTGCTCACAATCGAGATCCAAAAATTTATAGAGCTGAATATCTTGATGATATATTTCCCAAGTCGGATTTTCACAAAACTTTTATTATTAGCTCAGGTTATTTTAATAAGCCTAATTGTAGGTATATAGAGAATTGGGCAAGGAATAATATTAAAATAAATCAAGGTAATGAATATGAATTTTATACATTTTTAATATATTCCAATAATATCACAAAGAATAACAAATATCTAGATAAAGAATATGACGCTATTATCGGTGATTACACAGTATGTGAAATGTCTACCAGGGAATATTCTTGTTTTATATGTTATGATTGAAGTTGTGCTGATACAGGAAAAAATTACTCAACCCGTACAATGCAATCCACAAAGCAATCCTAGCCCGTAGGTTGGGTTAAGCTTGCGAAACCCAACAAATTCAATGAGTTAGACCACAAATGCTGGGTTACGCTGTCGCTAACCCAGCCTACGGGCTGACAAAAGTTATGTGGAACACTCAAGTGCTTGCCCCCACACACTACCCGATAGAGCTCGTGACAGGAGTGGGCTTTTATGCCCAAGCTGGCGGTGGTTGGCGTAATGGTGCGGTAGATACCATCGGGGGCTCACCCAGTAGTCCCACATTTTTGCCGGTGGGTGTCAAACTGATGTGGTTATCCTTTGCAGAGTCTTGTTTTTATCACGCTGTCCTACTGTTGCCCATACAGTCATTGCAAGCGTTGGCAGAGCAAACACTTGATACAAATAAGCAGGTTATCAAAAACCTTATTACCATTCAGTTTGCTATCGCTCCACATGGCTTTGTGAGTCTGCGAGCGGGGTTTGGCAATCACATACAAGAACTTAGTACACATAAAGCAGAGGTAGCAAATGCTTCTTGGGACTTCTTTGCATTAACCAACCATTTTTCTCCTGACTTGATGACAATGGAACAGTATATTGCCAAACAATTAGCAAAAGCACCAAAAGCAGTGCAAGAACAAATCAAAAATGGCAATCTACCAACCAGATGGCAAGAATATAGTGAACGCAAATTCGCTTGGCATATCGCCTGTGATGTCGCACTATTTGCCCATCAAGTTATTTATGTCAATGGCGAATCATCTTTACACTTAACATCAACAGACAAACAAAGCACAAATACCTCCCCAAAACCACAACCTGCCCCTGCTTGGATAGAACTCTTTTTTAGAAAAAACAATCAGCGACATTATGCACTGGTTAACCTATCTCATCATCAGTTTGGCAGAACCGAACAGCCCGAGGATGATGTGGCGGTGTTTGAGGTATTCAAAGGCTTTTTTAGCTCAAACAGACCCACCGCATTGGTTATTAACCTAACCAAAGATATGGCGGATACTGTATTTTTGACCAATGGACACAAAGAACAAGCACTAAATGCTCATATCACCACAAAGACACTTGCCGATGATGAGTATCCTTGGTTTAAATAGGAGGATATATGGAACACACAAATACCAACACAAACACAGGGCAAACCCCCCAAAAAAGCATCGGCAAAGGCACGAGTAACTCCAAAGATAACTCCTGTGTTGAATGCACTGTTAATCATTTGGAAATCAATGTTTTCTTTGACGGCACTTGGAACAGTCGTTATAATAGTGATAGGTATAATGACCCTGACAAAGTTCACGGTGTTGAGGCAACCATTAGCAAAGGGGAGAACCAAAAAAAGACTCGTCGCCCATTTGATGGGGATACCACCTATGCCGAACGGCTACTCAAAACAGAGTACAATGGCAATAACACAAGCTTTGCCCGAGCTCCCACAGGTGTAGACCAACTGGCGCGAGCATTTGGTGGCAGTGAGCGTATGGTGGCACTGTATGTCGATGGTGCAGGTGCAGTAACGCCCCATAAAGTCAGGGAGGAACCCAATCCTTTGGTTCCTGCCAAGCATTCGGATTACGACCTAGAAAATGCCCATTACAGTCTTATCAAACAAGACTTCTCAGGTGATAGTATGATTGGCTCTGGTCTGGGCATGGGCGATAGCGGTGTTTATGGCAAACTTGGGCAAATGTTTAGAAAGATATACAATGTCATACAACAAAAGAGCCAAGCCATAGAGATTGACCAAGTCAGCTTTAATGTCTATGGTTTTAGTCGGGGGGCTGCCACCGCTCGTATGTTTGTTCATCGTGTACTAAGATACGGATATGACAAAGATATTACCAAAGAAGTAGATAAACTTCTTAACAAAGAAGAGCGGTACATCAATCAACAACCCTTTGACCGTATTTCAGACAAAGAAAACCGCAAACCACCCGCCAAACAACTCAGTTTTAAAGAGGATTTAAAAACCACTCGTTTTAAAGTGAAGTTTGTTGGACTCTTTGATACGGTCAGCTCTATCGGCATGAACCACGATGATGATGTTAAAGATGAAAAACAGCAACTTGTCTTTAGCGACACATGCAGACCCAATCAAGTCGTCCACATTGTCGCAGGTCATGAGTTTCGCCAAAAGTTTGCCACCACCACCATCGCCAGTGCGGTTCAAAATGGCTGTGGCTTTGAGGTTGTGCTACCGGGTTGTCATACCGATATTGGCGATGGGTTGGAGACAAGGTGGGGCTTTAAAGATACAAAGGATGGTAGGGTTTGGAAAAACAAACATGTTGATGACCCCACCACCATTTGCCATAAATACAACCTAGCCAATCTACCCTTTATCCCCCTAGCCAAAGCCAAGCTGTTGGCATTAGGCTTATTTCAAGTGGCTCAAGCCGAAGAAAAAGCCTTGATGGAGCTACAACGGGCGGATTTTAATGAAATCATCACAATCTTGGATAAACAAGGCTGGTTTGATAAAGACAAAAAAGAGATTTGGCGAGATGACAGTGGTTGGGACAAACTTAAAATGGATAAGATTAAGGTAAATAGAGATTTTAAAAACAATTCAAAAAGTGGTATAGAGAGCATATCTCCTGATTACCCCAAAATCGCCACCAAACTGATGTTTGATATTATGACCGATGTTGGTGTTAATCGTAATTATGATTTGGGCAAATATCATGCGGATACGGTTGATGACCCTTATTTTCAAGCATTCTCCGAAGAATTGATTGGCGAGGCTATGAAACGATATAAGGACTTTAAAACCAACAAAACCCAATACTGTGTTAATGAAAATATCATCAATGGCACACAAGAGGGTAAAGACTACTATGTTGGTATTAAAGACGCAAACAAAAGCAAAATCCTATTTCACGACTACCTACACTGGTGTAGCACCATGAAAAGAGACCCAGCCAGTCTCTTACTAGCTTATGTCAGTGTTCCCCATATCAACCCAAAAACCAATCAATTTTATAGAACAGTCTATCAAGGCTAAATCACACAAGGAGCAATGCTATGAAAGCTTTTAACATCTGCCTTATCATTATGATAAGCTTATCATCTCTAACTCTAAGTGCCTGTGACCCATTTAAAGGTCTAAGAGATTATGGACAAGAAGCAGGGGCAAATGGGAAATTTAAAGGATTTAAAAATGCTAGGGGGGGGGAAATGTTTGGACTTGTAAAAATAATGTTATACATGCCCATGAAGGCAATAGTTATTTAGAAAAATATGGTCTCCCCCTAGAAATCGGCGGTAACTTTATCTGCGATGGCGACACCCCCAAACTCCCCAAAGACTGTCAAGGTAGGGAGTTTAGAAGTGAAGCAGAACTTAGGGTTTATTGGGAAAAACATCAATTGCCTGTGGGATATGTTTGGTGGGAATGTCATAATGGTATCCCAAAAGTTGCTCCTAGTAGCATTAAAGGTTGGAGTCAGATGGAGTCCGCTAACCCCACCTGCAAAGATTCTCGTGGTCATAAACGCCCTTGTGTCTAATGATATACCAACCGAACTT
>NZ_MXAP01000180.1 GCF_002027555.1 Moraxella equi | reverse complement strand
CCATTCCACTTAGCAAACAGTAAGCTCAGTGTATTTTCTATCATCTTTTGGCATTTAGAATAGCATTTGGTTTTACGTTTAAACCTTGCGGTAAAATGCCTAATCAGACTGTTATAGCCCTCTATGGTAAACGTTTGAGCTTTACTGGTTAGGTGTTTGTGTATGGGTATGATTTCTTGATAAGACTTCCAGTAATCAGAGCAAAACAGTTTTATGTTGTTTGGGTTTAGGTTGTTGTACAGTCTTTCAAAGGTTTTACTGTCTCGCTTACCACAAATAAAGCCTAAGACTTGTTTGGTGTCTTCCGTCAATGGCAATCCACGTCCAACAGTAGTTTTTTAAACTTAGTGTAACTGTGAATCTCATCAAGTTCGACAATGTCAATAAGCTTGGTATTATCGGAGGTGATTTGATGTTGTTCACCTAATTGCTTAACCCATTGATAGACTGTACCATAACTGATGTTTAGTACTCTACCAATGGAGCGAAAGCCCAAGCCTTCAAGATACATATCTATTGCCATTTTTTTAATGTCATCGCTCTTATGTGAGGCATGTTTGTGTACAGAGAAATAATAACAACAGTCTTTGCACTTATAGCGTTGCTTACCATTATTAAAACCTGCTTTAACAAAAGAGGGTGATTGACACTTAGGGCAATGGGTGAATATTTGGCTCATTGGGTGTTTGCTTTGCTTATGATAGACTGTGTG
>NZ_MXAP01000018.1 GCF_002027555.1 Moraxella equi | reverse complement strand
TAAGTTCGGTTGGTATATTATGCTATAATATTCCACACTAATAATAAGGTTATGTTTTATTCATTCCAAAAACACAACCACATCGGGGCATGTATTATTATTTTGACATTTACAATAAAAAAATGATTTTATTATCAATAATTTATTTTAAATTCATCAAATAACCTCGTTAAACACGCCCCAACAACTCTTTTTATTCATCCAATTGTGGGGTAAACCATGCAAAAAATTACAACCATCGCCCTCATTGCAAGTGGGGCATTATACACATCCTTGACACAAGCAAAAAACCCAGTCGAGGTCAGTTTGGGTGTTGAGCGTTATCAGGAAACCTACCGAGAATATGAAAACGGCGAACGTTTCATGCAACAACAAGGAAACTTAAACGCATTTAACGGCTCTATCAAATACCATTTTAATGAAAAAGATGCCATCAAAATAGAAGGTAGATACGCCAAAGGTAAAGTTGATTATACAGGCGGAGAGAATCCCAGTTCAGAAAACCCTGAAGGCACCCCCTACGGTTCAGTTCATCAAAAAGGTGCACCTCGTCGCTCTTATGATATTCGTTCATTATATGTTTATGAAAAATCGATTCGCCCCAATGTCAGCATTATTGGTGAGTCTGGCTTGGGATACCGTGTTTTACAAGATTTAAGTGCTCGCATAGATTCAGAGGATTACAATAGAAAAAACAAAACCGCCTACACACAAATAAGCTTGGGTGCAAAAGTGGGGCTTGCTCATGGATTTGAATTTGCACCAAAAATCGCTTACAATCAAGGCATTTACGGTCGCCAATACTCTTATTTGAGTGATGGCACCATCACCTTAAAACAACACAATGCTCGTGGCTTTGAAATAGAATTACCCATCAGCAAACAATTTTCTAATCAAACCAAAATCAGTTATACTCCTTATTATCGTGGTTGGCGTGTCCCCACTTCTAGTACTTTTGAACGTGTTGAAACTGATGAAAACGGCGATTCAGGTGTAGCAACCTATAGCGAGCCCAAAAACCAAACTAACGAGGTCGGTTTTAAATTGCAATATTCATTTTAAGTGCCACTTGCGATATTGTCATCTCAATGACATTAAAACCAACAAAACTCAAAATTTCCCCATCCATCAATGATATGACACATTGTTTAGATTGGGGAATTTTGGTTTAGCCACACCGCACAAATTTAAAAGCCATATCTCCATAAACCAACTAAACCAAAAAATTAATACGATTTTGTAGGAGCAAATCACAATTTTATCTATATAGTGTAATGATTTGTTTAAATCACTTTTAAAGCTCCTTTGGTATAAATGCACCCATCAACCCTAAAATTTGACACAACTCATCAAAACAATTGTTATACACTCTATGTTGTCATAATGATTTTAATCCAGCTTTTTACATTTGTTCAGTACAAAATACCAATGCTACACCAAAATATGTTATAATTATCCGCTTTTATTCCCTTTTCATGGTCTGCCCACATGGACATCATTTTACAACTTTTTGATTTTATTTTACATATTGATGAGCATTTAGCCGTATTTTTGGCGGATTATGGCTTGTGGATTTATGGCATTTTGTTTTTGATTATTTTTGTGGAGACGGGCTTGGTGGTCATGCCTTTTCTGCCGGGGGACAGTTTACTCTTTGCAGTGGGGGCATTGGCGGCATTTACAGGCGAGCTAAACCCTGCCCTGCTGATCGCTCTATTGTTTGTGGCGGCGGTGCTTGGCGATACCCTAAACTACCACATTGGCAAATACATCGGTCCAAAGGTGTTTGAAAAAAACTACCGTTTTATTAACAAAGAATACCTATTTAAAACCCAAGCATTTTTTGAAAAACACGGTGGCAAAACGGTCATTTTCGCCCGCTTTTTGCCTTTTGCTCGCACCTTTGCCCCCTTTGTGGCAGGGGCAGGAACTATGAATTATAAGCGGTTTATCAGTTATAACGTCATTGGTGGATTTTTATGGATTACATCCTTTGTTCTGCTTGGCTATTTTTTTGGCAATCAGCCCGTCATCAAGGATAATTTTACTTATGTGATTTTTGGCATTATCGGGTTTAGCGTGTTGCCGATTGTCATCAGCTTTATCAAGCAAAAAATCAAGCCCATGGCTTAATCACTCATCTATTTTTAATCACTCATCTATTAGCGACAGGCATCATCATGACTACATTTAAAGACTTACTCTCCAAAGACGCCCAAACCCAACTCAAAGAAATGGGCGGTAAATCATCCACCAAGCCCGAGACCGACAGTAACGGCAAACCTACCAGTACCAATGTCATGGACAAAAAAGAAGTCGCCCAGCACGTCAAACGCTTTGGCAGTGAACTCATCGATGACGACAAAGTCCTGTTCATGCAAGCGATGAGCGGTGTCCGCCCCCTAAAACATGAAAAGTCGGTCAATCACGCCCAAAAAACCGACCCCAAAGACCCCACCGCCCTATTTCGCCGTGCCAATGCCGAAGGAGGCGATGAGCCAACCCAAGCCAGTTTATCCGACATGCAAGCCCTACTAAACCCCGTGGCGGGCGAAGCGTTTTTGAGCTACAAACACCCCACTTTGCAAAATAAAGTCTTTGAACAGCTAAGACAAGGCAAACTGCGTTGGTATGATGCGGTAGATTTACACGGCTCAAGCATTGATGAAGCCCGAGATGCCGTCCAAACCATCATCACCAATGCGGTCAACCATGGCGAAACCGTGGTCAAAATCGTCCACGGCAAAGGCACAGATGCCATCATCAAAACCTGTGTCAATGGCTGGTTACGCCAAATCGGCGATGTCATGGCGTTTGTCTCTGCCCCTGCGGGTGATGGCGGTAATGGAGCGGTGCTGGTGTTGATTAAGAAAAAGAAACTCGGTTAAATTTTAGGGCGTGCCTGCCTTTGGTATTTACAATGAAAAACGCCTATTGGAAAAAGCAGGGAAATCGCACGTTTTTCAAGGGAAAAACAAAGGTTGTGAGTTTTCTATCAAGCAAGTGTTTATTATGAAAAACAATCCGACCACTTAATTGTATAAATTTTAAGAATTTTACCTTACACCCAAGAAACTTTAAAATTACTACAAATACAATGATGTGTGGACGTAGGGGCGTGCTGAGCACGCCTTGTATAGTAATATCATCAAAGGCTGTGCAGAGCCAACCCCCACAAACCCGTGGTAAATATCAAGTTGGTTGAGTATAACTTTTTAAATTAAGTGGTCGGATAGCCATTTTTCATGCAAAAATTGATTTAAAATGTTATCAATGTTTAACACGTCCTAGCAATAATATGATATGATTTGGATAAATTTTGACAACTTGGTGTTTTTATGTTACCCATCATCTCTCGCTCCGCTTTGTGCTTGCTGACCTGTTTTGCCCTGCCTGCCTTTGCTCATGCCAATGACACCATGACATCAGACACGGACAGCCCCAACCTAGAACCTGAGAACAACACATGGCTTGATGACACCCGAAACGACACCAAAGGTTGGCTCAATCGCACCGCACGACACATGGACAGCTGGTTTGGCGAGACCGACCCTAATGAACCTGCTCGTGCGTCCATCCGTTTAATGCTTGACACGCATTATAATGAATATGATGGCACGACCGTCAAGCCCCGTATTCGTGGACGTATCAAATTGCCAACACTTGAAAATCGCCTAAGCGTGATGATTGGTGATGACGATTTGGACTTGGAGCAAGGGGGCGGTATCTATAATGATGGACGTGCCGTCACTTATGGCGACAGCACCTTTGACCGCCGTCAAAGTCGTGAAGACAACACATCGCTGGCTCTGCGTTGGTCAAAATTCCAAGACGACATCGGCATAGAGACGGATGCCGACATTGGTCTGCGGTCTAGTGATCTATATCTTAAACTGCGAGCCGAGAAAAAATGGGAGCTTGACCACCGCATTAACGCCCGCTTTGAACAGATGTATCGCTACGGCACCAAGAGCGAGCATTATGCCCTATCCACGCTTGAATTTAGCCAGCCCCAGTCCAAGCACCGCACGCTCGTCAATCGCACGCACCTATCCTATGCCCACAAAGACACCGAGGAGACCGCATGGAGTAACAGCTTGTACCAACAGCACTACCTAGACGGCAAGCACGGCACACGGGCGTTTAGCTATGGCATTTATACAGGGGGCGATGTCGCAGACAAGAAGTTTGAGCTCGACATTTATGGTCCTTATGTCAGCTATCGCCAACCTGTATGGCGAAAATGGCTGTTTGTGCAGACGGACATCAGTTATTATAATGACAAAAACCAAGACCGAGACCATCATTTGGGGGTGTTTAATCGCTTAGAAATGGTGTTTTAAGCGGATTGGCGATACAAAATTTACAACAATCCTACTTGTCCGCCCTTGTCATTTGTGTCATTTTCACGCATAATAAGCGGTGTTTTTTGTTTATAAAATGAGATTTACCATGTTTTATTTTAAAAAGTCCTGTTCTAAAAAACTCACCACATTGGCACTGTCCACACTTGCCATCTGTGGTACGACCGCCTTTGCCCAGCTTGATGTTAAAACCACCCAATCGGGGACAAAAAACACCTTTGACCCTACGTTGCTGACCACCGATGACAGCGACACCACCAGTCAGATTGACACCAAAAAAACCAGTAGCGACACCGCCACCATCAAAAGCCTTGAAAAGTCAGGCAAACGCTACACCAAAGTGGATTTGTCCGAATATGCCAAGACCGTAAACGAGTCCACATGGTCGCCCAACATGAAAGTCAATAGTGCCATGACTGTCAAGATTCAGGCACTGCTAGACCAGCACCATGCGTCTGTCGGGGCGATTGATGGCGGTTGGGGCAATAACAGCAAGAACGCCCTTGCCAACTTCCAACGCATGAAAAATCTGCCCGCCACTGGCAAGATGAACCAAGAAACATGGGACGCTCTAAGCGTGGGGGCGGATGACGTACTGGTCAGCTACACCATCACCAAAGATGACATCACCAAGTTTGGCAAATTACCAAGCAGTGTCGAAGCCCGCTCAAAACTTAGCGACCTAGGCTATGAGAGCATTCAAGAAAAACTTGCCGAACGCTTTCACATGCGTATCGACTATCTCACCAAAATCAACCCCAACAAAAAATTCGTGGCAGGCGAGAGCATTACCGTGGTCAATACCAAAGATGCCTTTGAAGGCGGTTTTGACAAAATCATCGCCAACACCGCAACCAACACCGTCACCGCCTACCAAGGCGACACGCTCATGGCAAGCTACCCTGCCACCATCGGCAACAGCAAAAAACCTGTCGAAAAAGGCGTTTATAGCCTAAACAGCAAGGTTAAAATGCCCCACTATCGTGCCACCGTCACCAAAGGCGACAGCAAACAAACCTTTATCCTACCCCCCGGTGCTAACAGCCCCGTTGGCGTGGTATGGATGAGCCTAGACAAGGCAGGTTATGGCATTCATGGCGTGAGCAACCCTGAGATTATCGGACAGCCTGCCCCGATTGGCTCTATCGGTCTGTCCAACTGGGACGTGTTAGAGCTGTATGCCAACGTCCAAGAAGGCGTGACCGTTGATATTAAGTAATCCCGTATTAGCCCACAAGTGATTTGTGGGCTTTTGTTGTCAAATCCAAATCCATTTAAACCCGTTCATCGTTAAAGGAAAATCCCATGTCCGAGCTGTCTTTTTCTGCCTTGACCGCCCTATCCCCCCTTGACGGTCGTTATGCGTCCAAATGCAACACCTTGCGTCCTTACCTGTCCGAGTTTGGACTCATTCACGCCCGTGTAACCGTTGAGATTCGCTGGTTACAAGCCTTGGCAAACCACCCCGAAATCAGCGAAATCACGCCATTTAGCCAATCCACCAACGACAAGCTAAATGCCATTGTTGCCAATTTTAGCGAACAAAACGCCTTACGAATCAAAGAGATAGAACGCACCACCAATCACGATGTCAAAGCGGTAGAGTATTTTTTAAAAGAGCAAATTGCCGATATTGATGAGCTTGCCAGTGCTGGCGAGTTTATCCATTTTGCCTGTACGTCCGAGGATATTAACAACCTATCGCACGCTCTGATGCTAAAATCAGGTCGTGATGTGCTAGCCCAGTCTATGCAAACCATCATTGATGAGATTGCCAAACTTGCTGACAACTATGCCGACACGCCCATGCTCTCTCGCACGCACGGACAGACCGCAAGCCCCACCACGCTTGGCAAGGAAATGGCAAATGTCGCCTACCGCTTGCACCGCCAATTAAAGCAGTTCAAAAATGTAGAACTGCTTGGTAAAATCAACGGAGCGGTCGGCAACTACAACGCCCACCTGTCCGCTTATCCCAACATTGACTGGGCAAAACACTCCCAAGGTTTTGTGGAAAGTCTGGATTTGACCTTTAACCCTTATACCACGCAGATTGAACCGCACGATTATATGGCGGAGCTGTTTGACGCGTTACGCCGTTTTAACACGATTTTGATTGATTTTAACCGTGATGTGTGGGGTTATATCTCGCTTGGTTACTTCAAGCAAAAACTAAAAGACGGCGAAGTGGGTAGCTCCACCATGCCTCACAAGGTAAACCCCATTGATTTTGAAAATTCCGAAGGCAACCTTGGCTTGGCAAATGCGGTGCTGGCTCACCTTGGCGAAAAATTACCGATTAGCCGTTGGCAACGAGATTTGACCGACTCAACGGTGCTTCGTAATATGGGCGTGGGTTTTGCCCAAAGTTTGATTGCTTTTGAAGCGTGCCTAAAAGGCATTAGCAAATTAGAAATCAATACTGACCGCCTAGCCGAAGATTTGGATAATGCCCAAGAAGTGCTTGCCGAGCCTATCCAAACCGTGATGAGACGCTACAACGTAGAAAAACCTTATGAAAAATTAAAGGCTCTGACTCGTGGACAAGCGATGACCCGTGAGATGATGGTAGGTTTTGTCAATGGCGATGAGCTGTCTGCCGTCCCTGCCGATGAGCGTACACGCCTAGCCGAGCTGACCCCTGCCACCTATATCGGTAATGCCGATAAACAGGCGAAGGCGTTGAAGGATTATTTGAAGTAACTAAAATAATTTGCATTAAAAAGGCGGTCAAAAACATGATCGCCTTTTATACTCAATTCACATCAAAATTATACAAAAACCGTTCACCCTGAGCTTGTCAAAGGGTAACGGTTTTTCCTTATCATGGTTCGACAAGCTCACCATGAAAGGAAAAACCTTTGTTGTGTTTTGAATAGAATTTGCTATACCAACCGAACCCA
>NZ_MXAP01000179.1 GCF_002027555.1 Moraxella equi | reverse complement strand
GCAAAGGATTGTTTGTCAATGGCGGTTTTAAGGACTTGGGTTAATTAAAGATTTACAAGTTTAAATAGATATGACACAAAGCCACATAAATACGGCTTACCAATCACAAATATTTGACATTTGTTTATGATTGGGTATTTTATTAATAATATGGCTTAATAATTATCGAATCTTACCAAACCAAAACAAATCATTTTATTTTTTGGATTGAAAATTCCTTATTGCAGTTAATATTTTAAGCATTATAGACATACTACGCAAACAAAAAGTCGTTAAATGAATCACCCATCTTGGTTTATTATTAAAAATAATGTCAATTTCTTTTATGCTGACTTTATCGCCATCTAACTTAATAAAACGCCATATGGCATTAAAATGAGATAACAAAATAAACGACTGTCTGCTCATCATTTAGTCTCTATTGTGTGAGTGTTGATTTTTCGTTTTAATCGTTCAATTCATGCCTGCGTTTCTGGGGTTTTAGGATAAGGATTTAGGGTAAATTCTTTATTATATAATTACAAGTATCCGCCCAACTGATAAATC
>NZ_MXAP01000178.1 GCF_002027555.1 Moraxella equi | reverse complement strand
ATTGTGAACAGGTTCTTAGGTGGCATGGATTGACAATTTACTGCCCAATGCCGTGATATATCTGTCAAGCGTGGATGGCTATATATTGCCCCATTCTCTATCTTGCTATGTTGGCTTGTGATACGCTCATTTTTTGAATTGGCGGTGTGTCTAAGCTGTGATAATGCTGCCATGGTGTTGCTTCGATAATTGGCTAGTCATAACATATAAGTAATAAAGCCAACAATCAAGCTCCAATTCTTGATAGGACTTTGCCAAAAATGGTGTAACCTACACCACGATTTACACCATTTTTTAGCCCTAAACCCTTATAAATAAAGGGCTATACACCATTTACACCATAAGTTTTGCAGACTCAAAACTCAATTTTCACGCCTGCCCCCAAATTGGGGCTTATGGTGTTGCTTACTGCATTAGCTCGGTCATTTCCACACGATGAACCGCCAATTCGTCTATAATTTCATGGTCTTTATACTTAATGGCTTTTAAAAAGCTGATGAATGCCTGTTCGCTCTGGCCGGTCATGCGTTTGTTTTTGTAGGTGTTAAAATTATGGCCCTTTATCTCGTCCACAATATCCGCCCATTCGTTCATCATTCTAGCCCTGGCAGGTAGTAAATTGGCTTCATTGTATGCCCTAACGGTCTTATTTCCTTGAACGTGGGACAACTGCAATTCTATGGCTTGTGGCGTGTATTGCATTTCATATAAGGACGTGCTAGCAAGCCCCCTAAATCCACGCTCTGCCATTCGCCCCTGATAGCCTAACCGCTTTAAGGCGGTGGTAAAGGCATTTTCTGACAATATTTCCGCCTTTTGGTTAATACACCTAGCGAACTTGACATTTACCACAGAAAGATTTGTAGGGGTGTGTTGCACAAGCTCTTGATGATACGCTGATGTTGATAGGGCGTGCTCAGTACGCCCCCACACCGATACATTGTTAATTTTGTGGTGATTTTAGAGTTCTATGGCTATAGCTTTGGCAATTCGATAATCTTAATACGTGGGTAATGTTTGGTTTTGTGTTCAACAAAACCAAAAAATCATGGATAGCAATAGATTATGACGGACAGCCAAAGACAAGAAAAGGGCTAAACACAAGAAAAATCTAGGGCTATCGCACATTGTGCAGTGGCGTACTACGAACAATTAAGATAAATTATTGATTTTAATATAAATTTTAATTGATTGTTTTCTTCAATACCAACAATAATACCAACAAAATACAAAGTAACCCCCTAAATTATCTTTTTTTTGTCATTCCAAACAGATAAAAAAGAATGGTTTTTCACACCATTCTTTTAGTGCTCAATAAGGCATTTGAATAAATGGCACATAATCAAAACGCTTTCTCAATGCTCCATATCTTAATGCGTCCGCTCCGTGGTCTGCTCCGTCGCTTGCCATATCTTCAGGGCGTTTATCATCTCTTGACAGTGTCGGCAAAGTTTCCCACAAATAACGGCATTGATTGGATATATACAATCCAGCTTTATCAGGTTTGCCAGCATCAGCCAGTAACCGCCTTAAAATATTCCAACCTGTTATCCTATCAGCTTTTTTGGCTGGATAAAAATAAACGCCTTGCATTCTAAATTCATCAGCGATTGAACCTGTAGCGTGTCCACCTTTGGCAAATATCGCATCATCAGCCACACCCTTTGCTTTGATACCCCAATAATTGCACATCTTTTTTATCTCTTCTGCTAGTGTTGGCACAGTCCAACCTAAACCAGCATTTAAATTTCCGTGCTTGTGCGTTACCAGTTCATCAACCACCACCAAAGAGCCTTTGGGGTAATATCGTCCGTTCACGGTATCGCCAAAACTCTCACAAATAACCAAAGTTGCAGACGGTGCAGATGAGCCAAAGTCGTGAGCCAGCCACCAATCCCAACCTTCTGGGATTTCGTGCCATTCTTCAATCATTGAGCGTTTTTCATCAAGCACATTAGCAAAATAAGCACCACGATTTACCGCCCAATTTCCATCAGTCCAAGCCTTTAATAATTCGGGGTCATCAGGACAAGAGGCGGTTAGTTGTTCGTGGTATTGTTCACGGTCAATGAAATGATTGTCGCTAAAGGTACTAGGGGCATGAACCCAAGTTCTTTTACTTTTTGGCTCGTGGAATGGTTGCCATGCTTCGTGTCCATTAAACACAAATCTTTTGGCTATCCAGTGATGTCCTGCTCCTGCTGGGTTAGCACTTATGATCATTCTAATGGGTGTTGTGGTGTCGCCACGCAAATTTGAACGCATTAAATCTAATAATCTAGGGTCGGCAAATTGCCCCGCTTCATCAACTATACCAACCGAACCCA
>NZ_MXAP01000177.1 GCF_002027555.1 Moraxella equi | reverse complement strand
GGGGTGTCGTTTCATGGGGGTTTCTATATTAGGCAGATTCAACCACCAACTGCAACACACCAAAAATCAGATTTTACCTCAAGAGGTGTTCTAAAACCTAGCACTTTTCTTGGTTTATTGTTCAAATAAGCTTCGATCTGCTGTATTTGTTCATCATCAATCGTATCTAATCTAATAGATTTAGGTAAAAATTGCCGTATGAGTTTATTGGTATTCTCATTAGTGCCACGCTCCCATGAATGATAAGGTTTTGCAAAATAAATATCAGTGTTTAGCCCTTGCTCTATCTGTTCGTGCAATGCAAACTCTTTACCATTATCAAAGGTGATACTTTGTACTTGTTCATCTTTAAGTAGTTCAATACAAGTTTGTGTAACGAGTGGTGCTTTACGGTTTGGCAGTGCTTTGATTTTCACTTCTCGTGTGGTTCTATCAACTAAGGGACCAATACACCTTGATGCCCTTTACCAACGACTGTATCTCCTTCATAGTCACCTAATCGTTGTCTTTGCTCAATGATTACTGGTCGCTCGCTAATGTCCTTGCGATTGGCAATTTGTCCGCGTCTATCATTGGCTTTATAACCTCGTTTACGGTAGATTTTTTGACTTCTCAAATAGCGGTGAGATGTACCGCCTTGGGCTTTGTCAGCATAGATGTGTTGATAAATGGTTTCTATGCTTGGTACATCAGTCCAACCGAGTACTTTGAGCCTACCATTGATTTGTTCAGGGGAATAATATTGACTTAAGTAAGTGCTTGATGTAAGCCCATGCAAAGTCAGAAATATGATAAGCGTTGTTTGCTTTACGTGCTGTAGCTTTGCTTTGGGCTTGTTTCGGTCGATAACCACGTAGTCCTGTATTACGTTTAATTTCACGGCTGATGGTGGATTTATGACAGCCTAGTCGTTTGGCAATTTCACTAATAGAAATATTGCTTTTCAAATCAGATGAAATTTGGTATCTTTGTTCAAGAGTAAGATGTGTATATTTTTGCATAACGTTTCTGATATGTGAGAGTTGAAGTAGCAAGTGCAATATTGCACATCTTACTCTTTTTCTCTATATATTTAAACGTTGCACTTCTTGGTTGAATCTAATTTGTATAAAACAAATAACGGTTTTTACATAAAAAATGTCTAAATCTTGTTTTTTCTTGCAAATATAAAAGACAGGACGCCCTACTTTTTAATAGGTAAATAATTAGCTGACAAGTATTATAGCAAAAATTTTTTACAAATCAAATAGCGACTCTTAAAATAATCAGGGCAATCGCACTATATCTAATTCTTAGCAAATAAAATTATGCTTTTCAAGAAATTAGTAATTTTTAGACATAAATTATTTAAAAACTCACCAAACCAATTATACTTTGAATAATTTATTAAAAATTTCGGCATTGTTAAACAACA
>NZ_MXAP01000176.1 GCF_002027555.1 Moraxella equi | reverse complement strand
ATTTTCCACTTATCCACTTAAAAGGTGCGTAATACGCACCCTATGGTCTGTGGTAATTTTGGGTTTTATAAGTATCAGATACAAGCCCAAAAATTATAAATTTACAATCCCCGGAACAGGATTATCTAAAATACTTTGCGTTTGTTTGGCACGAAACTTGGCAACAGCATTGCCCAGTTTTTCATCAGAGATGGCAAGCATTTGCACCGCCAAAAGCCCAGCATTAAACGCCCCTGCCGTCCCAATGGCAAGTGTGCCCACCGCCACGCCTTTGGGCATTTGTACGATGGATAAAAGGCTGTCCCAACCGCTTAACATACTGGATTTGACAGGCACGCCAAGCACAGGCAAATCCGTCTGGCTGGCACACATTCCCGGCAGGTGAGCCGCCCCGCCTGCCCCTGCGATGATGATAGACAGTCCACGAGATTTGGCAGATTTGGCATAGTCAAACAGACGGTCGGGCGTGCGGTGCGCGGAGACCACTTCGCACTCAAAGGGGACACCAAACTCGGCTAAGACAAGGGCTGTATGTTGCATTGTTTCCCAGTCGGACTGACTACCCATAATGATACCGACTTTTGGGGTGCCGTCTGGCGATGAAATGGGGGCAGGGTTTGGGGCGTGGGCGTTTGACATGATAATCCTTAAATGGCTAAAAATGGTTGAAAAAAGGTATTATAGCAAATATTGGGGCGAATGCTAAGGGTGTGGGGAAATTTAATCTTTAAAAATTTGGTATGGTTAATCTAAATAAAATTGTTAAAGTAAATTATAGATTTTGGGGTGAATAAATCATTATTGTATGTCTGTGTTTTAAAATAAACCCATTAAAATTATTAGGATAATTTTAAATAAAATCCCCCAAATCATTTACCCCACAAATTGCACAAAATTATCATCATCTAATATCGGATTGTTGGTATCAAATTGATAAGCGGTTAAATGACCACCCCTGCCTGCCGAATAATCAATACACACGACTTTATCGGATAAAATGGTTGGCTTATCATGTAGCCAATAATGCCCGATAAATATTGGTTTGTTGGTTGTAACGCTAAATGCCAATAATTCATCAGACAAATCATTAAGATAAATCTCAGGCAAATCATTGGCAAATAGCGTTTTGTCAATGGATTTATTTTGCCAATCGTCCATCCACCATTTGACACGAGCATTTGTGCGGACAATACCTGTTTTGTCGGTCATGGTTAAGCCAGTTGGTAGGGGGCTTTCTATGCCTTTTAATAAATGTTCTATGGCATAATAAGGCTTGGTGTTTCTTTTGCCTGTGAGCTGTACGGCATTGGGGGTTAGTTTATTATTATGAAGTAGGGGCGTTAATATCTGTATGCTATATTTATCATAGCAGGCGTGAATGCAAATGCAGTCGTCTAATTCTATCCATAATGGCAATTCATAAAACCGCTGTATCCAATATCTATGCAACTCGCTATCAAATCCTACTTCATCAATAAAGGCTTTGTATTGAAAGTTATTATTGTCGGTATGCGGACGTAGATATTTGCCATTGTCATTTTGGGTAGCGTAGCAAATGGCATTGTATTCGTGATTGCCCATGACGGCAAGAGCCTCATTATTATCAATCATATCAAAAACGATTTGGAGTGTGGCTAATTGCTGATTGCCCCTATCAATAAAATCACCCATAAAAATCGCTTGATGATCGTGCGGGGCGACATAACTTGTGCCATTATGAGTATAGCCCAATTTATCAAGCAATCCTGTTAATTTGTCGGCGTGTCCGTGAATGTCGCCAATGATGTCGTAAATCATAAATTTGCCCTACACCAAAATTTTGCAAAAGTTAAAAACCAATTTTTCAAACCTTGCCATGATTATAACAAAAATTTTTGGCAAATTTGCCACCAAAAACCGCCAAATTTGTTACAATAAATATTTTTGGAAAATGCCGTGTCCGATTTACGCCCCAACTTTTGGCAAAATTATCCCCTATCCGCCTTGACCGATGACGAATGGGAAGCCTTGTGCGATGGCTGTGGCGTGTGTTGTTTGGTCAAATACTTAGACGATGATGACGTGCGACAGACTGAATATACAGACGTGGCGTGCAAACTCCTTGACACTGCCACAGGGCATTGCTCGGACTACGCCAATCGTAAAGCAAGTGTGCCTGACTGCATTCGCTTGACGGTGGATATGCTCCCAAATATGATGTGGCTACCCCGTCATTGTGCCTACAAACGCCTACATCTGGGGCAGGGCTTACCGCATTGGCATTATCTAAAAGCAGGGCAAGACAGGCATGACAAAGAAATGAAAAAACTGGGCGTGGCGGGGCGATGTCATTCGGAGCTAAACTTTCGTGATGACGAGATAGAAGAGCGTGTGATAAAGTGGGTGAAGATTTAGAGGCGTGTGGCATGGCACTTTACCCAAGCTATTTGTAAAAACCCCTTGAATAACCCTTATAAATCCACTATATTAGGACGTGTTGAACATCCACAATTATTTTACCCATTTAAAAAGGATACACTGCTCATGTCTGATGACCACAGTTGGCGACGTGGCTTAAAACGCTGGCTCTCCACCGCCCCCGAAACCCGTGATGACCTGCTTAACCTTGTCCAAGACTCTCGGCGGTTCTTGGATTCGGACATGGTAGATATGCTTGAGGGCGTGCTTGATTTGCCTGCCATGGCGGTCAAGGAGATTATGACCCCACGCCCTGATGTGAGAGCCATTACCAGTAGTGATGACATTGAGACGGTGCTTGCCACCATTTTTGAGTCCAATCATTCTCGCTATCCGGTCATCGATGAGGCGGACGACAATGCGGTCATGGGCATTTTGCTGGTCAAAGACCTAATTCCTTATCTTGCCCAAAAATCGGCAGGGCAAAACCCTCCATTTTTGCTCAAAGACCTAGTACGAAAGCCCCTATACATCTCGGAGACGGCACGCTCGGATACTCTACTACGTTCATTGCAACGGGCTCAGGTGCATATGGCGGTCGTGGTTGATGAGTTCGGTTCGGTGTCGGGCGTGGCGACGTTGGAGGATTTGTTAGAGGAGATTGTTGGCGACATCGTTGATGAACATGATGACATCGATGAGGACAGTACCATTAACAACATCATCACCCACCCCGAAAAAGACGGCGTGTGGCTCGTGCAAGCGTCCACACTCATCGGCGACTGCAACGAGGTGCTAGGGACGAGCTTTGATGATACGGACGTGGATACCATGGGCGGTCTGGTCATGCAGGCGTTGGGGGCGGTGAGCAACTTAGAGGGGCAGAGCGTGTCTATCAATGACTGGCAAATCACGGTGGTGGACGTAGAAGGGCGGTATATTCATTTATTGGAATTAACCTTAGTGCCACAATTAAATGATGAAAATTAAGAAAAGTTAAAAAGGGCGAGCAATCGCTCTTTTTGTTGGGGAATGTGTGGTTCTGTAGCAACTGTATCCCTTA
>NZ_MXAP01000175.1:1420-3164 GCF_002027555.1 Moraxella equi | reverse complement strand
TTTAAGTTGAGAGTGGGGTTCATCATAAATAAATTTTAAAACCACGCCTTACATTTATTTAAAACTAGGACTTTATCATGGCGGTTAATTTTTCAAACACACTCATCGTAGCAATCTCAGCGACGGCATTATTTGACCTAAAAGAGCATGATGAGATGTTAAAACGCTTTTTGGCAGAAGACAAAGCCACCGCATCTGCTCGGTTTAGCGACTACATGAAATCGGTCGAAAACGAGCCATTACAAAAAGGGACAGGCTACCCACTCATCGAAGCCCTGCTAAACCTAAACAAATACCAACCGCCCAAAGACTACCACGATGAGTCGCCTTTTGTCGAAGTCGTCATCGTCTCAAAATCCACCCCCGACCTAGGCATACAAGTGCTAAACGCCATACGCACGCATGGTTTGGGTATTACTCGCTCGGCATTCATCTCGGGGGCGAGTGTGGCGGATTATATTGATGATTTTGATGTGGATTTGTTTTTGACGACCAACGTCGATGATGCTCAAGCCGTCACCGATGCTCGCCTGTGTGCCTGTGCGGTGCTGGATGCCACGCCTGTGGAGATATTGGAGCTGGACACCGAACAGCTTCGCATTGCCTTTGATGGGGATGCGGTGCTGTTTGACGACTCAGGCGAGCTGGTGTTCAAACAAGAGGGGCTACAAGCCTTTCATCATCGCGAAGAGAGCATGGCGGATTTGCCCATCGACAAAGGTCCTTATGCCGACTTTTTAATCAAGCTCTCCGCCCTACAAAAGAGCCTACCCCACGACACCCTAGACAGCACCCACAATCCGATTCGTATCGCCCTTGTGACCGCTCGTAATGCCCCTGCCGACATGCGTGCCATTAAGACATTAAGGGAATGGGGTGTGGATGTGGATTTGGCGTTTTTCTTGGGCGGTATTGAAAAAACAAGGGTATTAAAAACATTTGCTCCGCATATCTTTTTTGATGATTCTATTAAGCATATTGATGCCGCCAAATCGGTTGTGCCATCTGCCTTAGTGCCTTATCATTCCACGTCTTTACTTAATGAATACCACAGTCCTGATAAGGCGGTCATTGATAATATCGATCATGCCCAATTTGTCAAAACTGATAAAAAAGTGTTAAAAAACCCCAAAAAGACGAATAAATGATTTGTATTTTTAAAATAAAATGTGTTAATATAATCATACGATAAAAATCAGCGTTTTTATCTTTTTAAATAGAGATATTTTAAATTTATTTTTAATAAACCTAAAATATCCCAACTGGCACCACCAATAATCATCGGATGTATTGATGTATGCACATTGATGGATTTACCTTTGATTATTCTCACGGTTATTTTAAAGAGGAAATACCATGTCTAATGTAAATATTGACGCACTTAGCGTAGAACAGCTAGAAGCACTTACCAAAGATGCCCAAGCCAAAATCAAACAAAAGCAAGCCCAAGGTCTAAAAGATGCTTACTTGCAATTTAAACAAATCGCCAAAGAAAACGGCACCACCATCGATGAGATTCTAAAAGTAGGCAAAAAGGCTCAAAAAGAAGCATCTGTTGCTTACCGTGACCCACAAAACCCAAAAAACGTTTGGGCAGGTCGTGGTCGTAAGCCAGGTTGGTTAGAAGAAGCCCTAGCCAAAGGCAAAAAACTAGAAGACTACAAAGTAAACTAAGCAGTAAAACAAGATAAGAGATTATTAGGGCGTGTTGAACTTTGGTATTTGCAATGAAAAATGAGAAAAA
>NZ_MXAP01000175.1:942-1341 GCF_002027555.1 Moraxella equi | reverse complement strand
TCAATGTTCAATACGCCCTACCTTGACTGCAAATAGATAAGTCAGGATATCTTATTCTGACTTATTTTAATTAAGATAATGGCAACACAATGCACAAATAAAAGCGACGGCATGCCAAAAGACAAACCGAAAAAGTAAATCCATTTAGTGAAAATATCGTCACGCTAAATATGTGAATTTAACCGTTTATTTAAAACAAATTTATTGAATCAAATCATTATTTTTAAACATCAAAAGTTGAGTAACCATCATGGCAAGTATTAATAAAGTAATTATTGTTGGTCGTTTGGGTCAAGACCCAGAAGTACGTCAATTCCAAAATGGCGGTAGCCTGACCAGTATTAACGTGGCGACTTCTGACCGCTGGACAGACAAAAACACAGGCGAGCAAAAAGAGCA
>NZ_MXAP01000175.1:0-854 GCF_002027555.1 Moraxella equi | reverse complement strand
CAACAAGGCATAGAGCGTTATAGCACCGAAGTACGAGCCAATCAAATGCAAATGCTTGACAGACGTGACAACAATGGCGGTGGCGACTGGCAGGGTAATCAGGGCTACAACAACCGCAACTTTGGTGGTGGCTACAACAACCAACAAAATAACCAATGGGGTAACGGGGGCGGTCAGCATGGCGGTTATCAAGGCAATAATGGCTTTGGTGGCAGTGCACCGCAACAAGGTGGCTATCAAAACGGCTTTAATAACCAGTCCCAAAATGGCTTTGGGCAAAATCCCCTAAACTACCAAAATAACAACCCCAATCAAGGCTTCGGTCAAGCCCCACAGTACACCAATCCAGGCATGAACCAAAATGCCAATCAAGGCGGTCAAGACAATAACGCCCCCGCTCAAAATGGAGCCAATCCATTCATGGGTGACAAACCCGCCCCCAAAGCGGTAACCCCACCATTAGCCAGTGGCGTGGCAGATGATGACATGCCTTTTTAGTTCTGTAAAAATATTGCCAAAAACCAAATCGGAGAATTTTAAGAAAAGCTAGGAAGTCATAGCTTTTCTTTTTTATTCATTTGACATAATGGACATCTTTCCTGCTAAATAAGCAAGGATGTATTGAGTGGTTTTCTTACATAAATTGAGCATCATCTCACAAAAAACTCTCAATAAAATACACCAAATCATCCCTACATCATCTTGCTTTTACTGTTTTTCTTGACATTGATAGAGTTGCAACGAGGGTATGCTTTGTAATCTTATCCAAACCATAAACAACTGTTTTACAGACTAAAATAGATGATATTGTTATTGGAGTTGGCAGTACCTAGGAAATATACCAACCGAACCCA
>NZ_MXAP01000174.1 GCF_002027555.1 Moraxella equi | reverse complement strand
GCTTGTTTGCTACATTGGTTTTGGTTTGCTTGGTATCTTTGGTTTGTTTAGCATTATTCATCATTAACCTGCCTTGTATTCGGTTTAGAGTCTATCAACTGTACGGTTTTGATTGATGAAAGGTTATCCACTCTTAAAGCTACGACACGAACTTATCTTGGTGGTTGCCCTTATGGTTCTAAGGTGCGTACAAGATGTGGATAACAGGTTTTTGCTTATTATACCTTAAAAGGGGTATACAAAGGTGCGTATCACGCACCGTTTTTGGATTTAATCTGTTTTAAAATGTAACCATACGGGCAAATTATATTCGCCCCTACGATTTAAATATTTTCAACAAAATTTTTTAATAACTGCAAGCCCACTTTACCAGATTTCTCTGGGTGAAATTGCATTCCAAAATAATTGCCTTGTCCCACAATCGCACTAAATTTCTCGCCATATTTACAAGTGGCAAGTGTATTGGCCCCAACCGCCATTCGATAACTGTGAACAAAATAAACAAAATCGCCATTGTTAATGTCTTTAAACAAAGGGTGATTCACATCATCAAAATACAGTTTATTCCAGCCCATATGCGGTAAGGGCAACTCGCCCACTTCTAATTTATGGGTAGTGTTGGCAATTAAATTTAGCGTATCAATTTTGGCATTTTGCCCCTCAAGAGAATACTCGCCCAATAATTGCATTCCAAGACAAATCCCAAGTAAAGGCACTTTGATTTGTCTAACGATGTCAATTAAACCTTTTTTGCTAAGTTCATTCATTGCAAATTCAGCCGTTCCCACCCCCGGTAATACCACTTTATCAGCAGATAAGATGACTTCTTTATCGTCCGAAATAATGGGCGTAATGCCAAGCCGTTCAAAGGCGAATTTCACCGAAGTTAAATTGGCACAGTTTGTGTCTATAATAACCAGTTTCATTTTTTTATCCTGTTTAATTAAAATCATATCATTCATTTTAATTTTTTTGGTATGTAGGGGCTAGCTTGGCACGCCCTGAAAATAATATCTGATAACTGGGCGTGTGCAACACGCCCCTACAAATCCACTCAAAAAATAATCAATGAACAATTTAAAAATCACAAAACCCCTTTACTACTCGGCAATTCATTGCCTTCAATTTTAATACATTGTCTTAGCGTTCTGCCAAACACTTTAAATAGACTTTCAATTTTATGGTGGTCATTGTCGCCTTTGACTTTTAAATGCAAAGTTGCCATCATTGCCATCGCCATTGAATAAAAAAAGTGTTCGGTGAGTTCGGTGCTAAAATCGCCCACTTTGTCTCGGCTAAATTTGCCTTTAAATTTTAAAAACGGTCTGCCTGATAAATCCATCGTACATTCGGCACGGCATTCGTCCATTGGCAAAACAAAGCCAAAACGGGCAATGCCTTTTTTATCGCCAATCGCTTGTTTTAATGCCTGTCCAAACGCAATGGCGGTGTCTTCTACCGAATGGTGTTCATCAATCCACAAATCGCCTTTGCACGAAATGGCGACTTTAAATCCGCCGTGCGTGGCAATTTGGTCTAACATATGGTCAAAAAACCCAATGCCCGTTTTAATGTCATTCACGCCCGTTTCATCAAGCCAAACTTGCACTTTAATGTCGGTTTCTTTGGTGGTTCTAATCACTTCGCCATAGCGTTTTTGGCGTTCGCCAATATTGGTTGTCGCTTGTCCCAATAGCTTTTCGGCAATTAAATCCCAATTTAAATTATCAGGATTGTATTTAAGCCCAACAATGCCCAAATTATTCGCAAGCTCAATGTCGGTGTCTCTATCGCCAATCACAAAACTGTTATTTTTATCAAATAAATTGTTATCAATATAGCTTTGCAAAAGTTTGGTTTTTGGCTTTCGGCATTCACAATCATCGTCTTTAAAATGTGGACAAATCAAAATATCATCAAAGACAATGCCTTGTGATGTAAAAATATCCAGCATTGCATTGTGTGGTTTGTCAAAATTTTCCTTTGGGAAACTGTCCGTGCCAAGTCCGTCTTGATTGGACACCATTACAAGGCGGTATTTTTTTTGTAATGCCAACAGGGCAGGAATAACGCCTTTTTCTAATTTTAGTTTTTCCAAACTGTCAATTTGAAAATCGGTTTTGGGCTCGTCAATTAAAGTGCCATCTCGGTCAATAAATAGGGTGGGCTTCATTTGTTTTTCCTTTAAAAAATAACTTGGTTTTAAGTGTAAGGTGCGTAATACGCACCTT
>NZ_MXAP01000173.1 GCF_002027555.1 Moraxella equi | reverse complement strand
TTAATGCTTCTGCATGCTTTGATAAAACTTGTTTGTTTTGCTCTATAAGCTGTGGAGTAACCTTAACATCATGAACTTGTCCACCTGTGATGAGAAAATCAATAGGGTTACCGCAAGCATCTACCACAAGATGAATCTTTGTGGTGTTACCACCCACACTTTTACCAATGCCTTGTTCTGTCTTGTTAGCAACATTACAAGCATGTTGATGGGCTTTGATGTAACTATCATCTATAAACACCCACTCAGTATCAGCTTCTTTGGATGGGCATTGAAACAATTTCATGAACTTACCCAGCTTACCAACGCACAAAGGTTTTGTAAATGGTGTTGTGGCAACCAAAACATTTGGGTAAGTCTCTCCAAGGTATGCCTGTACGAATGCGAAACAAAATGCCTTCTACGGTTAATCTAAGATTGTGCTTGTTGTAGATACCAAGTTGTAGTAGAATAATTTTTAACTTGTGCCATTGTTCATTTGTGAGTAAGGTGCAAGCCATGACGATTTTGGTGCTTTGTTTGGGTTAGAGCTTGCATTGTACCAAAATCGTTTTTTGTTTTGTTAATAAAGTTTGATATGGTCTAG
>NZ_MXAP01000172.1 GCF_002027555.1 Moraxella equi | reverse complement strand
TTAAGTTCGGTTGGTATAATGATGGCAAAAACTTCAAAAATTAAGCTATTAACCAACATAAATAATGGGCTGAAATAAATAACAAATTTTTTCCGAAACGTTAAATTGCGATATTTTCCATCAGCGTTATTTATTTTTTTATTACCTATTTTATTTCCAAAATATCTCAATGGTAATGGTAAATCACGGGGTATATGCCACGCACCATTTATCATTATTTGGCGGTGTGTGGTACACACCCTGCAGACTTACTCCTTAGTGGATAAGTTCTCTTCATGGATAATATGTTGCCATAAAATTCTGTAAGCATAAAATATTAATATAATGCTTGCAGACTGAATAAAAATTAGATAAAAATAACATAGAGCTTGTTTTTTCTATAAAGATTTAAATGGTAATTTATGTCTTTATTGATGGTATTTTATTTAATAGAAAATATTAATTTATAATTTTTGAATGGATAGCCTAATTTTTTGTATTCAATAATGGGTTTATCACCATTTAATGCCATGTCATATTCACATTTATGTTTAATTAATAAATTACAAGTTACTGGAGAGATATCATTGTCATCTTTGGCGTTAGCCATTGTCGTAAAAGATCCGCTGCTAAAACGATTAAAATTTAGTGAATCTGATTATTTGGTTGCCTGCATTACTTCTGTATTTTTTGCTAAACTATTTAAATCATAAAACAAAATCGCTATTTTTTGTGGTAAGTGTATACACAATGAAAGCCCAAGGGTTAAGAAAAGAATTTTATATTCAAAAAATAAATTTTTCTTTTTTAAGGCTTTCTAAGCTTTCATTTCTCCAAGAATACATATCCGCAAGCAAAAATGGCGTTACTATGGCTAGGTTGTAGAATGAAAGCCACCTTAATCCGATAAAACCATCATCAATAAACACCCAAGCCAAAACACTAACGGTATATAAAATTAAAAATATGACATATGATTTCTTTTTATTTAAAATATTTGTCATGCAGTTTTCTATAAAAATTAATAAAAAATAGTCTATTACAAACTCACAGTTTGGGTTAAGGTGCTGAAAAATTGAGCAGATTTTAGGATTGGCTTTAGTATAGTAAATAACAGAGTGTAGAATACACACCTACCACCCAAACCCTACAAACAAAACGGGTCTAAATCCTCATCTTTATCATTATTCACCCTAGCCTCCACCTTTTCAAACTCTTCCAATTCTGGCAAAAATTGGCTTGCCTCGTGTGGCGGTAATACGTCAAAAGCATTAAGATGATACCTACCAAGCAATTCTTTTAATTTGGTTTTGGCAAGGCGAACGGTGAGTATCTCATGCCCTGTATCGTCAAATTCGCTATGGGTGATGACCCCAAGCTCATGTAAGGCGTTTTTTAATTGTCCTGCGTGATAGGGTAGGGTTAAGTGAAAATCTGACAATCCCCCCACCAAAAGTTCCTGCACCGCTTGGGTTAGCTCATTGATACCCAAATTTGCATAAGCCGACACATAAACACGGTGGGGTGTGGTAGCATCCTTATAATGAATGGTGGGCTTTTCTTTGGTTTTGTCGATTTTGTTGTGGACAAGCAAGACAGGGGCGGTTGCACCAATTTCATGAAGAACGCTATTAACTGCGTCAATCTGCTCGTGCATGTTGGGACTGCTACTGTCAATGACGTGCAAAAGTAGGTCGGCTTCTAGGGTCTCTTCTAGCGTGGCGTGAAAACTCTCCACCAGTTCGTGTGGCAGATTTTGCACAAAGCCGACCGTGTCCGCCAGCACCACTTTGCCCACGCCTTGCCAGTCAATTTGACGCAAAGTGGGGTCAAGCGTGGCAAACAGCTGGTCAGCACTGTAAATGTTCTCGCCCGTCAAAGCGTTGAACAGCGTGGATTTGCCTGCGTTGGTATAGCCGACCAGCGAGACGGTGGGTGTGGACGATTTGGTGCGTTTGGCTCGTCCGATTTGGCGGGTTTGTTTGACTTTGGCGAGCTTGTCTTTCAGCTGACCTACCCGCACTTGCAAAAGCCGTCTGTCGGTTTCAAGCTGGGTTTCGCCCGGCCCCCGTAGCCCAATACCGCCTTTTTGTTGCCCAAGATGAGCATAGCCACGCACAAGCCTTGACGACAAATGGGTCAGCTGGGCAAGCTCCACTTGTAATTTGCCTTCATAAGTCCTTGCTCGCTTGGCAAAAATGTCCAAAATCAGCCCCATACGGTCAATGACCCTGCATTGCAAGATTTTTTCCAAATTGCGTTCTTGGCTTGGCGTAAGCGTATGATTAAAAAGAACAATTTCCGCTCCCGTCTCAGCGACTTTTTGGGCGATTTCGTCCGCCTTGCCCGTCCCCACAAAATATTTGGCACTTGGTTTGTTCATTGTGCCTGTGATTTCGCCCAAAATCTCGGCATCGGCAGAAATGGCAAGTAAGCGAAATTCGTCCAAATCGTTTTGATTGTCGGCAAAATCCAAACTTTTAAAAGTGCAATGCACCAAAATCGCCTTTTCTGTGCTTTTGTGTTGTTCAAAATAGTGCAAAGTTTTTCCTTAACAAGGATTTTAAAATAAGATATAATGGCATAATTAGAAAGTTTTTTCAAGAGAATTTTTATATTAACCATTTTTGAATTAAAATGTGTTAAGTTTAAAATCATTGGAATGCTAAAATGAAAAATAGAGCAGTTAAAAATATTCCCAATCCGAGATTGAAAATACCAAAGACATTCACACTTTGATAGAAATGGCTTGTGTAATTTTTCAAAATTATCGTCCACATAAACCGCTTGAAGTGTGTACTTATTGTTGTGTTTGTGAACATAATGTAGAATTGATTTATAAACTGCCTGTGCGTGAATTGTCTACTTTGACAATTTATGATTATGTGAATGCGGTAGAATGTGGTGATAAAATCGCCTTGTCTGATGAAATATTATATTTTATGCCAAGAATGTTTGAATTTTTGGTAGAAGATGAAGAAATTCGTATGGAATTTGAAGATTCTTTGAGTGAATGTTATTTGAATTTGGGCGTTTGGTCGGAATTGGAATTAACGGTTTTTAAACAATTTGCTAAATTATTTTTAAAAAATAAATTATGCCAATATGATGACTGGCATTATGTGAATGTTTTTGGCATAATTGAAATGATTTTTTCGTCAGGATTGGTAGAAATTATTGATGAATTATTGGAAGTTTTATTAAAATTTTTAAATAATGATGTAGCATTGATAAATTTTTGTGAATATATTTACCATACCAATTATGATAGTTATTGTGATATTGATTGTAATTGTGATGATTGTCAAGGCTTGTACGGTAAAATTAGCCAATGGATAAATTATCCACACCATAAACATATCATTTCTCAAAAAATATTAGCATTAACAGAAAAACCCATTTACCAAACCTTAAATGATGAATATCAATATTATATAGAAACGGTATTTGACAGATTATCAAAATAAAAACAAAGTGATTTTTAAATAATAAAAAATACAATGTTTTTAATCAAATTATCTGCTATAATATTGTCAAAATTTTAAAACCTATTTGGACAAATTTACAATGACCGACTTTAACGAAACCCCAAACCCTTTATTCGCCCCTTTACCCAATTTTGCCTTATCCGCCAATGGCAAAATTTTAAATCTATCCAAACCCAGAATAATGGGGATTTTAAATGTAACGCCCGATTCTTTTTCGGACGGTGGGCAATTTACCGCCACCCACACCGCCCTTGCCCGAGTGGACGAAATGCTACGCCAAGGGGCAGACATTATTGACATTGGAGCGGAATCCACTCGCCCCAATGCCACGCCTGTTACAGACGAGTTGGAGCTGGCTCGCTTGACACCGATTGTTACCGAAATCAAAAAAACCCACCCCAATCTTTGGTTGTCCATTGACACGAGTAGCCCGTCCGTTATGGCACAAATGGCGGATTTGGGGGTGGACATTTGGAACGATGTGAGGGGGCTGTCAAGGGCGGGGGCGGTAGATACGGCAAGTCGTTTGGCTTTGCCTGTCGTGCTAATGCACAGTCGGGGCGAGCCTGCGACAATGGACAAAATGGCGGTCTATGACGATGTGGTGGCGGAAGTGTCGGCGGAGCTTGGGGGCTTGGTGGGTAAGGCGGTGCAAGCGGGCGTTCGGCGGGAAAATATCGTCCTTGATGTGGGTATGGGCTTTGCCAAAGAATACGGACATCATATTGATATTGTTAAGAATTTGGGCGAATTTGGCAAATTGGGCTATCCGATGTTGTTTGGCGTGTCTCGTAAACGCTTTGTTGGCGAAATTTTGGCGGAGAGCGGTATTGAAACCCTAGCAAACACCAATCCTGCCGAGCGAGATACCGCCAGCACTGCCCTTGCTCTACTTGCGGTGGCACAGGGGGCGGGCATTGTGCGGACGCATAATGTGGCACAAGTCGCCCAAAGTTTGGCGGTGTGGTATTCGCTTTCGAATAAGATTGATGACGATTGATAAGGGGGTTGCGTATTTGCAATTTTTGGCGTTTTTGACATTTGCTGTGGGGATAATAAAAATATATGATTAGAAATCAGATATTTTTTATTTGCATTGGAATGAAACACCCAAAAGCCACAAAAATAGAAATGGTATTGGCGGTAGTTGGTATTGCTTTTTAATATAATGATGATTGTGAGAAATATTTGATTTGTGGGATTTTAAATTAAATATTTTCAAAAAATCAATCCGAAAGTAAGATGTATAGTCCGTAGGCTGGGTTGAGATAACGAAACCCAACATTTTAAATACGAAACTTAAATTGTTGGGTTTTGCTATCGCTTAACCCAACCTGCCGAGCTATGGCGACTTGCAGTGGCGTTAAAATATTTTCAGCGTTAAAAAATGTTTCAGAAACCTTTTTTTGGGTAAAAAATCATTAAAATATTCATTTTTAGTATAAACCCAAATCGGCATCGCTTTTTGAAGGCTTGAAATAAACACCTTTTCTTGGGTAGAAGCAATGCCGTCTTCTTTAAAAAATGGATATTCTGTCATTTTTTCTGCTTAAAAGTTGAATTGATTAAAAAAATTGATTTTCAACAATCATAACCATAATCCACAATAGGTAGTTTTTGCCCAATCACTTTTTCTATCTTTTCTTTTAAATGGTTTTTATCAAAAGCATAACAAGGCAAAATGAAAAGGCGAGTGGTGTATTCTTCGCCCTTTTCTAAAATGCAAAAATCGTCCCAGCCGTAGCCTTTGGCGGGTAAGGCACGCGTCATTTCAAAGCGTTCTATTTGATCAAGTGGTACAAATTGAGCTGATATTTCATCGGCAATTCCCAAAATTCCATTGGTTTTATCCACCCATAGAACAGGCTTTTTGCCGAAACGCTCTGTTAAAATAGGTGGTCGGCGTTTCATCGATTGATATTCTTTATAATTTCTGGTCAAAGAAATTTCTTCTTCAAAAAGCACAAAATCAGAAATTTGCATCTTACTTTCATATTCTTCATTCAAAAGTAAATGCGGATATTTTCTTTGGTTAATGACTTCAAAATGAAGTTGTTGAGTGTCTTTCCAAAAATACAAATGAAAGTTTATATGATTATTGGTGTCAAAATCAAAACCGATGTCGTAATAAGGAATATGATTTTTGCGTTCTTTTAAATGCCTGTGCAAAGTGTTTTTTATCGTTAAAACTTCTTTTAAATCAATGGTATAAGGATTAAAAACCACAAAAGAATACGACTGAACAGCAATATTCTTTCTGTGGTGGGGAATATAATAAAATCCCCAATTTTTAAAGAGCAGATTTCCCACTCGCACAGGGTATGTAAAGGCGTAGTGGTTGGAAAGTTCCAAGTCCATATCGAGCGTATTGTTGGGTTCCACACAGGGCAAGGCGAGTATTTCGGCATAAGTGCTATCCCACGAAACGAATTCTTTTTCAGGCGATTGCACTTCAAAGCCTAAGTTGTAATCGTTGTAATTTTTGTCTAAAATTTCATATAGTTTTTTCATTTCAATTTAAAAGTCTCAAAAATTTGGGCTTTTTCATCGGTATCACGATAAAAAGAGCTGTTATCAGGTTTGAAATTGCCCATTTTTTCTATGGAAGTTCGTAGGTTGGGTTGAGGTAACGAAACCCAGCATTTTAAATCTGAAAACTTAAACTGTTGGGTTTTACTATCGCTTAACCCAAATACAGACTGACTTTGGAATTTTAACGGTTGTAGATACTCTTTGTCAACAGGCGTACCATTTAAACGCTCTTTATAAAAAAGTTGTATCTATCGCCCCACGCCCACTGATAATAACACCACACCACCAATGTCATCATTTGTAAGTTTGTGGGGTGCAGGGTAGAAAAAAGTTGGGTTTCGTATTGTAACCCAACTTACAAGCTGAACAAAATTCCCAATCGGCATTAGAACACATTCGCCCCTTTGACTATACAATGGCATACGCATAAAAAGTACTTGCATTCCCCAAAAAAATAGCGTATAATGGGGCGTTTTTATCCTAGTCTCGTCCGTTTTCAAGTGTTGGCAGGTCGCCAATCACGGCAGACAGGTTTCTTGGAGAGTACAGATGTACGCAGTTATCAAAAGTGGCGGTAAGCAACACCGTGTCAGCGTTGGCGAGACTTTGAAAGTTGAGCTTCTAAAAGCAGAAGTTGGTGCAACCTTGAATATTGAGGAAGTGCTAATGGTAGTAAATGGCTCTGATGTAAAAATCGGTCAGCCTGTGGTTGCTGGTGCCAGCGTGGTTGCAGAAGTGGTTTCTCACGGTCGTGGTAAAAAAGTGCGTATCGTTAAGCATAAACGTCGCAAGCATTACCACAAAGAGCAAGGTCATCGCCAATGGTACACCGAGCTTAAAATCAACGCAATCAATGGTTAATTTATATACTTTATAAAAAGTATTCACAGGAGATATTCTCATGGCAACTAAAAAAGCTGGTGGTTCCACCAAAAACGGTCGCGATTCTAACCCAAAAATGCTCGGCGTAAAAGTATTTGGCGGTCAAGATGTCATCGCAGGTAACATCATCGTGCGTCAGCGTGGCACCGAATTTCACGCAGGTGAAGGCGTAGGCATGGGTCGTGACCACACGCTATTTGCCTTGACTGATGGCGTAGTAAAATTTGAAAAGAAAGGCGAGTTTGGTCGCCGTTATGTGTCTGTTGTTGGCGAATAATTAGCCAAAGGCTTGACACAAAATCCCACGAGTGCAAACTGGTGGGATTTTTTATGGGTAAAATTTATTTAACATAATCCTTTTTGATGTTTGCGTGGTGTTTTGGATAGGGGTGGAATTGACTATAAAGCCTGCGTAAGGTGCGTATCATGCACCAATAAAGGGCTGTTGCTTCAAACGATGCGTGGTTGCACCCTACGCCTAAGGTTGGTTTTGTGGTACTTTTAAAATTCTTGACTGTATTATTTTGACATGATGACCAACGTTCCTAACATCAAGGCGAAATTGTGTAAAAAATGCAAAAATATGGCAAAGGCGAGCGTTCCCCCTGTGGTTCTGGCATAAACAAAAATAAAACCACCGATAAAATAAAAAAGAACAGAGCTTGGGTTAAAGTTGTAGTGTGTAAAGGCAAAAACGGTACTACTACTAATAATAAGTGCCATACGCTCACTTTGAAAAGCGTCCAATGTCGCTCGCCATAAAAAGCCACGAAAAATAATTTCTTCACAAATGGGGGTGATGATCACAGTGCTGATTAGGGTTGCCCAAAGTCCGTAATTTAAAATGTTTTCACTTAACCTAAGATGAATGTCTCGGGTGTGATTCGCCCATTGAAATGAATGTAAGATAATAAAAATAATCGTCCATAATAATCAAAAATTCGGCACTCGTCCAAAAAGTATGCTGTAACGAAAACTAGGGCATGTTGAACATTGACAACATTTTCACAAAAATACGATGGGCATTGTTAAATCAAAAT
>NZ_MXAP01000171.1 GCF_002027555.1 Moraxella equi | reverse complement strand
AGGGATACAGTTGCTACAAAATTATATTAATGCCTAACTTCAACAACCAACTTTTCCATTGCCAATTCATTTATCAATTCATCAAGATAATTTTTGTTGATATTGTCTAAATTTGCGTCCCACTCATCAAGAATAATAACATCAACATCACTTTTATTGTTCCGAATCTCTATTAAGTGTGCAAACAATTTTTGACCTGTCGATTTTTTATTGTTTTGATGAAAAAGTAAATCATGATTGACAGGAAGATAAAAAGCCCTATTTGATAATAATGTTTTTAAATATAATAAAAAACTACTTTTACCAACACCATTACAACCCCTAATCGTCATTCTACCATTTTTTGGCAAATTATTTAAATCAAAATCGCTCAATGGTGTATTATTAATAAAAATATCTTTAAAGTTAATTCTGCTTAATATATCAATATTGGGCATATTTAAAGAATTTTGCAAACCAATAAATCTGGCTTTAATGCTAGAAAAATTGGTTTGATGAAAAACGAGTGCCTGACCCATTTGCAATAGCTGTATTTGTCTTGGTAATGTTGCAACCAATAATGATAAAAATACATAATCATTTTGATGTTTTATGAATAAATAAACAATCAAGCTTAATACAGGAATCATAAACAGAATCATACCAAAACTTGAAATCAATTGATTTAATGATTGGCTATAAATATGATATTTTTTTGAACGGTTGAAATTATTTTTATAAATATGATTAAAAATACCCATATTGTATTTGTTAAAAATAATAACATTGTCCCAAATTTTATTTAAAATAGCAATAAAAGATATTCTGGACTTTTGAGATATTTTGGATATTTTGGATATTTTATTTTGATGGTAAAAAATAAAAAATTCTACCAATAAAAACCCAACGATATAAGCCACCAATAAGTTATAATCAAGAAAAAACCCCAAAATTAAGATGTTAATCAATAAATTTAAAATTAGTGCCACGCCATCAAATGCAAAGTCCAACATATCATCTATTACTGATTTGCTTTCTTGGCTAACAAAGACAGTACTCTGTTCTTTTAATTCTTTATTATTAAGTAAAGCAGTTTTGCCAAAAAAAGTCATAATAAATTTTTGAACATAATTATTTAGTAGGTCAAATTTTGATTTTTCTAAATAAATGATTGCAAAATAAGCAGGGATGTAAACAATGATTAATGATAAAACAAAACCACCTAAATTTATTAAAAAACTATCTTTTTGGGCAATGTCTATGGCAAGATTTGCAATAAAATATGTGGACAAACCAACAATTAACTGCTGTCCTATCAAAAACGCAAATGAGATACATAATGATGAAGTGATAATTTTCATAACAAAAACACAAAGCCACATAATAAAGCATTCATTTACATATGTGGCTGATTAATTAAAAAATAAATAACCCAATAGTATAGCAATAATTATACAAATTATTTCTCAATCAATTCATTTATCATTTCTTGGGACTTATCTAAAATCCAACGCCCTCTATCTGTTACCAATTCTTTGTAGTTTGGCATACCTGTAATAGACTTGTAGGCATCTAACGCTTGTTTTATCATGGTATTGGAATCTGGGTGCACCATAGGATTTTTTGGTTCTCCCAAGCAATTTTTGCGAAATTGTAAAACCTCAGAGGCAACCACAATACTGTGAAGTACTTTATCTAATGGTCTTTTTGTGTGCAAAATAGCAGATTGAGCAAAATTCTCTGGTTTTAATAACTCATGATAATCATAAAAATGTAAAAATCTCAGTTCATCTATAAATAGTGCGTTATGCGTTAATTCATGAACTAATAGCTCCATTAAATCAGTCATTGACCAAAAATCACGGTTATTTATCCAAATTACACCAATCGCATTTGAGGTTGAGCCACCACCAGAATCTTTTGCGTATCTTAAAAAAATAGAATCAACAACCAACTGCAACATAAAGTAAAGTTCGGCATTAATATTTGATAATTCATCCAATGCACTTTGTAATTTTTTAACTCTCACCTCTCTATCATTATCATTTAGACCTTCACCAATCACACATGATTGATTTTTATCATTCAAAAAAGAATCGGTGGCAAAAAGGTTGGTAAGAGAGGATTCCCAATCTTTATCATCAACAATATTAACACCCAATCTATCACTTCTTACCACTTTGGGTTGATATTGATTTAAAAACTTATGAAAATTCACCTCCAACTCTTTAAAGTCTTTTGGTAAATTAGAGCTATCCTTGCTAGATAACACAGTCAATGTTTGTATCATTTCTTGAACGCCAACCAAATAAAACATAACATACTCCTTGAAATATTTATTTAAAATAAATAAAAGCATACATCAAACAGATGTATGCTTTTATTTGAATTACGACTGTGTTTTTGTGCGTTTATTGTCATATGCAATCATTCGCATTGGGGCAGACAACGCACCATTTTCATCATTTTGCATAATAGCACAGTTTTTCTGTGCATTTTGAAAATCTTGGTTTTGCAAACCAGAAAGAATTTGGGAAAGATTGATAGTGTTCATGGGTTTATTCCTTAAATAGCTGAACAACAAAAATACCATACAATCATGTTATGTAAACTCAGTGATTGTATGAGTGTACAACCTTGTTCTTACAAGGTTGAAATAATATAACATTTCTATAAAGTGAAGTCAAGAAAAAAAATCACAAAAAATCCACCCAAAAAACTTTGAATGGATTTTTTATTATCAGTCGTTGGGCGAATATAAATTCGCCCCTACCATTTTTATTCGCTATCTACTTTTGGCTCAACCCGCCCTTTCTTCTCAATCGCCCCATTTAACACTTTGACAAAGTCGGATAGCGTCATACTGCCCAAGTTTTCGCCTTCACGGGTGCGGACATTGACCGTGCCACTTTCCACTTCTTTATCGCCAAGTACAAGCATAAAGGGAATGCGTTCAAGGGTGCGTTCACGGATTTTAAAGCCGATTTTTTCGTTACGCAAATCGCTAATCGCTCTAAATCCTTGATTCTGCAATGCTTTTACGGTGCTTTCTACTGCGTCCGCTTGTTTGTCGGTAATGTTCATCACCACAACTTGTTGGGGAGCAAGCCATGCAGGGAACCAACCTGCATAATGCTCAATCAAAATGCCAATAAAGCGTTCAAACGAACCCAAAATCGCACGGTGGAGCATCACAGGGCGTACCCGCTCGCCTGTTTCGCTGATGTATTCCGCCCCAAGTCGCTCGGGTAGGTTAAAGTCCAGTTGTAGCGTGCCACATTGCCACACACGCCCCAAGCAGTCTTTTAGGCTAAATTCAATTTTCGGGCCATAAAACGCCCCTTCGCCCTCTTGTAGCTCCCACGCCAGTCCTGCGGTGTCCAAAGCGTCCGCTAGGGCTTTTTCGGCATCGTCCCACAATTCGTCTGCACCCACGCGTTTTTCGGGGCGGGTGGAGAGTTTCATTTGCACTTCATCAAAGCCAAAATCTTTATAAACTTGTAAGGTGAGCTTAATAAAGGCTTGGGCTTCGTCTCGGATTTGTTCGTGCGAGCAGAAAATATGAGCATCGTCCTGCACAAAACCACGCACCCGCATAATGCCGTGCAATGAGCCTGACGGTTCGTTACGGTGGCACGAGCCAAATTCGGCAAGGCGTAGGGGCAAATCACGATACGACTTTAAGCCTTGATTAAACACTTGTACATGGCAAGGGCAGTTCATCGGCTTGACGGCATAGTCTCTTTTTTCTGACGATGTGGTGAACATCATATCGCCATAATTTTCCCAATGTCCTGACTTTTCCCATAGGCTTCTGTCCACGACTTGCGGGGTTTTGATTTCAAGGTAGCCGTTGTCTTTTTGGACTTTACGCATATATTGTTCAAGCACTTGCCACACCGTCCAGCCGTTCGGGTGCCAAAACACCATACCGGGGGCTTCTTCTTGCAAATGGAACAAATTCAAGGCTTTGCCAATTTTGCGGTGGTCGCGTTTTTCGGCTTCTTCAATGCGTTTGATGTAGGCTTGTAGCTCTTTTTTGTCCGCCCACGCTGTGCCATAGATTCGTTGTAATTGCTCGTTTTTGGCGTCTCCACGCCAGTACGCACCGCTCATTTTGGTGAGTTTAAACGCCTTTAAAAACCGAGTGTTTGGCACATGCGGGCCCCGACACATATCAATGTATTCTTGATGATAATACAGTCCCATTGCCGTTTCGTCAGGCATATCATCAATCAAACGAAGTTTGTATTCTTCACCCCGTGCCTTAAAGACTTCAATGACTTCATTTCGTGGCGTCATTTTTTTGATGACATCGTAGTCTTGATTGATAAGTTCAATCATACGAGCTTCAATCGTTGCCATATCGTCTTGGGTAAAGGGTTTGTTGCTGTAAATGTCGTAATAAAAACCGTCTTCAATCACAGGCCCGATGACCATTTTGACTTCGGGGAACAGTTGTTTGACGGCGTGTCCCAAAAGGTGGGCACACGAGTGGCGGATAATCTCCACACCTTCAAAGTCTTTGGGCGTGATGATTTGCACGCTGGCGTCTTCGGTGATTGGGTCGCAAGCGTCCACAAGTTTGCCGTTTACTTTGCCTGCTACGGTTGCACGGGCGAGACCTGCTCCGATACTTTGGGCGATGTCCATCACGGTGGTTGCACCGTCAAAATGCTTAACATCGCCGTTGGGAAGTGTGATTGCGACCATAAGGGTACTCCTGTGTGTGGCGTTGGCAGTGATATTTGCTACAATCAAATATTTGACCGCTACCAGTGGATTTAAAAAATAAAGTAAAAGCACATACGAAGTGCTTTGGGTAAAGGGGTTTATTATAGCAGGTTTTTGGGGCTAAAAAAAGGTGGGAAATGGGGCGGGAGTTGGGTTAGAATACTTGGCGGTATCTGCCAAAATACTGGTTTTTAGGATTTATCATGATAAAATAAATGGTGTCGTTCAATAAAGATATATTTTAAAATTTGAACATGTAGGAGTAAATCACATTCGCCCTGCGATAATAGTCTATTTCTTCTTATAATTGGAAAATACAAATGCAATCAAATAAAATCATCTCATTAAAAGATTATCTTCGCCCTTGGAAGCTGTTTAGCCTATCTTGTGGCATTGGGATTTTGCTTGTGAGTTCGGTAATAGAACAAGCGATTGATTGGGATTTTAATATCAGTTTTATACCAACCGAACTTAA
>NZ_MXAP01000170.1 GCF_002027555.1 Moraxella equi | reverse complement strand
CGGTATTGTTAAAAACAAATACATAAGTTAAAATAGCTCAATACTTTACCATGGAGTAAAAACCAATGAACGAAACATTTGATAGTTGTCCTAAATGTAAGCACAAACACTTTGTCAAAGCAGGTTTTAACAATGGCAGACAACGCTATAAGTGCAAAGGTTGCAATCATTACTTTTCAGTACATAAACCAACGCATCATAAAAGCGAAGCAACCAAGCAAATGGCAATCAATATGTATCTAGAAGGTTTGGGCTTTCGTTCAATTGGTCGCATATTAGGTATTAGTTATGGCACAGTCTATCAATGGGTTAAAAAACTTGGCGAACAACATCAGATCAAACAAGATAGCAATCAAGCGATAGATATCGTTGAGCTTGATGAGATTCATAGCTACACCAAGCATAAAAAAACGCTTGCTGGACCCCGCTTGCCATTGACAGAACAACAAAACAAATCTTAGGTTTTGTTTGTGGCAGACGAGACACCAACACCTTTAAACAGCTTTACAATCAATTGAATATCCATAACATTCAACTGTTTTGTAGTGACTACTGGAAATCCTACCTTGAAGTCATTCCAAAATCAAAACATATGACAAGCAAAGCTCAAACTTTTACCATAGAGGGCTATAATAGTCTCATTAGGCATTTCACAGCAAGATTTAGAAGAAAATCAAAATGTTATTCTAAATCCGAGAAAATGATAGAAAACACTTTGAACTTACTGTTTGCTAAGTGGAATGGAACTTTGAATTATGTATTTTAGTTTAACAATGCC
>NZ_MXAP01000017.1 GCF_002027555.1 Moraxella equi | reverse complement strand
TTTTGCAGGGGGTCTAATAACTCATCAACAAGCCCAAGATGACCAATATAAGCCGTCAAACTCATCAACCATTGACCGCTTTTCATGTCAAATGGCTTGCCATGCTACTCATGACCGCCGACCATGTGGCATGGCGGTTTTTGGATTATGATACGCATTCATCAGAGATGTTACACTTTGTGGGGCGGGCGGTGGCTCCACTCATGTGTTATTTGCTCGTAGTCGGCTTTTATCATACGCATGACATCAAGGGCTATGCCAAACGATTGGGGCTGTTTGCCCTTATCTCACAACTGCCCTTTTGGTTGTTTAATATTGGCATTGCTCATACTGCCCTGCTTTGGCAAGGGGTTTCTTTTGATGATTGGGCGGTACTAACCCCTTTTATAGGCGGTAACGTGCTGTTTTCGCTGTTTTTATCACTCACCGCTTTGATAATTCAGCACCATAAATCTTTTCACCTTTGGGAAAAGGCAATCCTTATCGTCCTGCTCTATCCCATCATCAGTCTGTGTGATTATGGTTTTGCCATGATTTATATGACGTTATTGTTTGATTATTTTTATAAAAATAAACCCAACTACCTTGTCATCGCTTATCTCTTATCCTTGCCTATCATCTATGTGCTCATCTATGGCTTTAACACCACCGTAGGGCTTGGCTATATGCACTTTGGCATGATATTGACCGCCCTCATCATCCATGGTTTTAATGGACAAAAAGGCTCTGACTTTGGCGGTCGCTATCTGTTTTATTGGTTTTATCCTGTGCATTTATTAGTCATTGCTGTAGTGGAATATTTGCTTTTGGATTATGTTAAATAAATTATCAATGTCAAAAAACGACTCAAAGATTATGCTTTTAATTTATAACATTTAAAAGAATAAAAATTACTCTACTCTTTAGGTCGTGCCTACCATTGATAACATTTTTATACAATAAGTTAAAAACCTAACATTTTAAATTAATTTTTGCATAAAAAATGGCTAAATCTTGTGGCTCGAAGTCAAAAATTTGTCTGATACACCCAAGAAACTTTAAAATTATTACAAATACAATGATGTGTAGGCGTAGGGGATTGCTGAGCACGCCTTGTATAGTAATATCATCAAAGGGTGTGCTCAGCACACCCATACAAAACCGTGGTAAATATCAAGTTGGTTGAGTGTAGAAGACTCACAGCCTCAAGTTTTTCCTTGAAAAACGTGCGATTTTTCGTGATTTTCATTGCAAATACCAAAGGCAGGCACGCCCTATACAAGTCATTGATTCACCAAGGACGATTGTAATTTGCCCCCACAATCAAGCCATCCAATAACCAATAAACCACCATTTTAACTTAAAATTAAGGTAATATTGCACATCATCACCCCAAGGAGCTTTTATGAAAAATCTCACCCGCTGTGTATTATCTGCTGTTTTGATTAGCTCTCTGCCTGCATTTGCACTAACCATTGCCCCGCCCGTATCAGAAGCAGAAAAAAGTTAGAAATACACATCGCTTATTTATCGGCTCCGAAAAAGTCGCCTTAGAGAGATTGGAAAAATATGGCTTTATAGACATCAAAAACAGTGGTGAGTACGAGTGCCATATGGATGATGATGTTTTTGGTTGTAGAGTTATACATCGCTATTATTTTACCATGAAAGATAATGTTTTCACCAAAGTCCATTATGACTTCAATCCAAGGTTTTCCTCTATCCAATCAACATCTACCACCTTATCCAAAGATGAGAAAGATGAACTCATTAATGTCCTAAACATGGCAACTGATGACCCACAAATGTCAGAGATCATCATTGACAAGTTGGTTCAAGATTATCACGCAAAAGTTGCCAAGAAAGAAACCATAGAAAAAGGATGGTATGGTTATTCTGTTTATTTTAACTATTATGGTGTAATTATTGAATTGACAGGCAGTGATGAAGAATTTATATATCTTTATGTTAATTAATCCAAAAAAAGAAAAAGGCGTCAGCCATCAGCCACGCCCAGTCTTTGATTTGCAAATTATCATCCATTTGGCACATTATCCACGTTTTTATCATCAGCAACGGTCGTGCCTAGCCTGCTCATGCGTCTGTCCATGAGCTGACGGGCAAGAGCTTGCATGTCATCAACACGGTCAATCTCATCAACAATCTCAAGCCCGAGCAAGGTTTCAAGGACATCTTCTAAGCTCACAATACCTTTGACTTCGCCAAACTCGCCCACGACAAGGGCGATATGCAGTCGCTCTTTTAACATCAAATCAAGCACATCAAACAACTTCATCTTGGCAAAAACAAAAGTAATATCTCGTTTAAAGGCTTTGATGGGTGTGTGAATCTCTTGGTTGGCTTTGGCGATGAGCAGGTCACTTTTTAGCACAAAACCTGTGGCGTTATCTAGGTCTTCATCAAAAATGGGAAAACGTGAAAATGGCAATTTGGCATGAACAGTAAATACATCGCCCACCGTCATATTCTCATCAAAGGCAATCATCACCGAACGTGGCGTAACAATACTCTCCACATGAATCATGCTCAGAGCCAACGAATTTTTGATGATGCGTGTCTCAAGCTCGCTCATCTGTCCTGATACCTCACCTTGATTGGCAAGGGCGATGAATTCATGACGGTTAAACCCGCTCTCGTTGTTGCCCCGAGTGAGTAGGCGAGAGACTTTTTCGGCAACCCACACGATGGGAAACAGCAAAATACTAATACCTTTGACATAGTACGCCACTGGCACAGCAAAACGTCGCCAATAAGTCGCCCCCAGCGTCTTTGGGATAATCTCGCTACCCATAAGTACCGCCAATGTCATCACGCCACTAAACACCCCAAACCACGCACTACCAAACACGATGGTCGCCTGCGAACCTGCCCCAAGCGAGCCTAAGGTATTGGCGATGGTGTTGAGCGTGAGAATTGATGAGATGGATTTTTCGATGTTTTTAACTTTGACTTCGTTGAGCAAGTCGGCAGTTTTAAGGCTGTCATCTCTTAGCGTGTCGATATAGCTTGGGGTCATTGTCAGAAGAGTTGCTTCTGAAATAGAACAAATAAAGGAAACAATCAGCGACAACGCCACATAAAAGATAAGCAAAATAACATTGGTGCTACCCGCCTGTCCCACACTCTCGCCTGTGGCAGCAAGGACAGTGATGGGTGTGATGGCTAATAAAGAGATAACAATAAGGAGAAATCGCGGTCGGGGCATATAAAGAATGAGTAACTTAAATTAACCGCTAATATTAAGCCAAAATGATGACAACTGCAAGTATTTTAGGATAAAGTGGGTAATTTTATGATGATGAACGTGGTTGGAATTGGGAGCAGAACGGTATTTTTTGGGAAATTTATCAAATTTTTCAAAGACTTATGTAAAATTTTATAAAATGTGTTTGTTTTATGGTATGATATGCGTTATTTTTCGTTTTGAAAATTTAGGAACACTCATGCTACTTTCTATTTTGGCAACCACTGCCCCTGCTCAGCCCAATGCCTTTTTGCAATTATTACCGATGATTGCCATTTTTGCCATTTTTTATTTTCTCATCATTCGCCCCCAGTCCAAGCGTGCCAAAGAACACCGTGCCATGGTCAATGCGTTGGCGGTGGATAATGAAGTGGTTTTTGCTGGCGGTCTGGTCGGTCGTGTCAAAAAAGTTGATGGCGACTATGCAATCATCGCCCTAAATAACAACACTGATGTCAAAATCCAACGTGCGTCCGTGATTAGCGTATTGCCCAAAGGCACGATTGAAAATATCTAAATTCGGTACTGTTAAAGACGCATTTTAAATAAATGCATTAGGCAAAAGGATAAGCCCTATTTTAACAAGACCAAACAATGATTTAACAATTAAATTATTGTCAATTATTAAAGGGTTTAATGATAATTATTTTTTAAAATAAATTAAACCCACATCATCAACCTTTGTAAAGAAGTCCTTATGCATTACCCTGCTTGGAAATACATACTCATCGCTGTGGTGCTGGTCGTTGCTGGCTTGTACGCCCTGCCCAATCTCTACCCTGACGAACCTGCGGTACAAATCACAGGTGCCAGTGCTGGTACTGAACTGACATCTGACGTGTTGGTACAGTCACAGGCTCTGCTTGACAAGGCAGGTTTGGCACATCATGATGGTAGCTTTGCCAATAACAGTGCCTTGATTCGCCTAAATACCGCCGAAGACCAGCTCAAAGCCCAAGAGACCCTCCGCCAAAACCTAGGTGAAAACTACGTTGTGGCACTAAACCTTGCTCAGACCACGCCCGAATGGCTAAAAAATATCGGAGCAAAACCGATGAAGCTGGGTCTGGACTTACGTGGGGGCGTGCGGTTCGTCCTAGAAGTGGACATGGATAAAGCGTTAGAGCAACGCCTAACGGTTGCCACCCAAGATGTGCGTCGCAATCTGCGTACCGCCAAAATCGCTGTCAAAAGCCTAAGAACCACCAAAGATGGCATGGTACTGACCTTTAACAGCGACAATGAACGCAACCAAGCCCAAAGTGCCCTGCAAGGGAGTATGATGGACTTCACGCTAAGACCCCTTGCCAGTAATGACGGGGCGGTGCTAGAACTCACTTATACCGAACAAGCCCTAAACCAAATCAACGAGTACGCTGTCGGTCAGAACTTGACCACCCTGCGTAACCGTATCAATGAGCTTGGTGTGGCAGAAGCACTGGTGCAGTCGCAAGGCACCAACCGTATCGTTGTGGAACTACCTGGTGTGCAGGACACCGCCGAAGCCAAGCGTGTACTGGGTCGTACGGCAAACTTAGAGTTTCGCATGGTCAGTGAAGACGCTCATAACTTCACAGGTGGTATCGCCCCTGCTGGTACCGAAGCTTTCCCTTTTGGCACGCTTGATGGTCTACCCGTCTTACTTGACCGCCAAGCCATCGTGACAGGCGACAAAGTCCAAAACGCCCAAGCTGGTGTTGATGAAAATGGTCGCCCACAGGTATCCATCACCCTAGACACAGCAGGTGGTCGCCTCATGCAAAACGCCACTCGCACCAGTGTGGGCAAACAGATGGCGGTGCTATTTATCGAAAATAAACAACGTGTCGGCTATGAGACTGACCCCACCACAGGCGAGACCAAAGAAGTGCGTCAGCCATATAGTGAGACTCGGGTCATCAACCAAGCCACCATTCAGGCAGTATTAGGCTCATCCTTTGTCATCACAGGACTAGACAGCCCTGCCGAAGCTGGCGAGCTTGCCCTACTGCTTCGCTCTGGGGCGTTAGCGGCACCGATGTACTTTGTCGAAGAGCGTACCATTGGTCCATCACTGGGTCAAGATAACATTGATAAAGGTCTTAGTGCATCTAAAATCGGCTATCTGCTTGTGTTCTTATGGATGATTGTGTTCTATCGTGCTTGTGGCGTGATTGCCAACATTGCCCTTGCCTTTAATATCATCATGCTAGCGGCGGTAATGTCCATCATCGGCTCATCACTGACCCTGCCTGGTATCGCTGGGGTTGTGCTAACCATGGGTATGGCGGTCGATGCCAACGTGCTGATTTTTGAGCGGATTCGTGAAGAACTTGCCAATGGAGCCAGACCCAAATCCGCCATTGTTGCAGGCTTTGACCGTGCATTTAGCTCTATCTTTGATGGTAACATCACAACATTGCTTGTTGCCTTTATCTTGTTTGCCATCGGTACAGGTCCTGTCAAGGGCTTTGCCATCACGCTTGCGATTGGTATCATTACCTCGCTATTTACCGCCATCATCGTCACTCGTGCCCTGATGCAGTTATGGTATGGCAATCGCAAAAATCTCACCAAAATCAGTATCGGCTAGGAGTAAAAGATGACAGACAATAACGACAATCTTAACACCGCCAGTGAGACTCGCCGTCGTCGTGCCCCACGCCGTGATGGTAAGGGCAGTAATGCCTCTGCTAATGCCAGTCTTAACAATCAAGCCATCATCGCCCCAACCGATGAGTTTGCCGAAAAAGAAGGCGGGGTCAAACTGCTGGACAATAAACGCATTATCCCGTTTATGAAATTAGAAATCCCCATGGTGGTACTCTCTGCCATCTTGGTGATTGCCAGTCTGGTTGCCATCACCACCAAAGGGCTAAATCTAGGACTAGACTTCACAGGCGGCATCTCTGCCGATGTGGCATACAGTCAGCCTGTCGAGCAAGCACAGGTTGCTTCCGCCCTAGCTGATAAAGGCTTTAATGATGCGGTCGTACAATATCTCGGCACCCGTCAAGAGCTACTCATTCGCCTGCCACCTCAAGAGAATAAAGACCCCGAAGGTCTAAGCAACGCCCTTAGTGATGCTCTAAACCTGCCTGCCAACCCTGCCAAAGTGGACAACGTCAATATCATCGGCAGTCAAGTAGGCAATGAAGTTTATACACAGTCGCTCATGGCGTTAGGGTTGGCACTTATCCTAATGATGGTGTACATCTCCATTCGCTTTCAGTTTAAATTGGCAGTGGGGGCAACGCTCGCCCTGTTTCATGACGTGATTGTGGTGTGTGGACTCTTTGCCATCTTTGGTTGGCCGTTTGACTTGACCGTGCTTGCCTCTGTATTGGCATTGATTGGTTATTCGGTAAACGATACCATCGTGGTCTATGACCGTATCCGTGAGAATTTTCGCCGTGTGCGTGGACTACTACCCCGTCAAGTCATTGACTTATCTTTAACCGAAACCCTGCGCCGTACTTGTATGACTTCTGGTACAGTCTTTGTGGTCATCATTGCCTTGCTGTTTTTGGGTGGCGAAGGGTTATTTTGGTTTGCTTTGGCTCAGTTTATCGGCACCATTGCAGGAACGTATTCATCTATCTATGTTGCCAGCTCCATTCCTTTACGTATGGGACTGTCTCGTGAAGATTTTGTGGTACGTGTCAAACCTGAGTTTGAAGAAGAAGTGGTGGTCTTTGCTGATCCCAAACTCCAAAACGCCCAAGATTGATTGCTCAAAAAACCGCTCAACTGGTTTTGGGCGGTTTTGTTTTTAGGGAAATATCAATGGATTGGATAAATTGGTATGATACGCATTTGCCATCTTTACACCCCCATTTCACGCTCCACTCGCACCGCCTTAATGCCATTATCGCCCGCCCACGCCAGCACATCCTCTCGTTTTAGGGCGGTTGCCATCATGTCAGGAAACGCATCAGGCGTACAGGCAAAGACAGGGCAATCTAATCCCGCAAAAATCTTGGCAAGGTTTTCATCATAAGACGGTCTACCATCGTCCGACAGGGCAAGCAAAGTAATGACGTTAACACCTTGTCGTTTGAGGTTGGCAACACGACCAATCAGCTCTTTTTCATTACCGCCCTCATATAGGTCGGTGATGAGAATGAGGTGCGTTTGGGCAGGGCGTTCAATCTTATCGGCACAATACGCCACCGCTTGGTTGATGTCCGTACCACCACCCAGTTGCACACCAAAGAGCACTTGCACAGGGTCGGCAAGGTCTTCCGTCAAATCCAGCACCACCGTATCAAAGCACACAAGGCGAGTTTTGACCGCAGGAATGCTCGCCATGACCCCTGCAAAAATCGCACTATACACCACCGATGTCGCCATAGAACCCGACTGATCCACGCACAGCACCACTTCATCAAGGTCGGTCATTTTGCGACTTTGACGCATGAACCCCACCAAAGTCTCAGGGACAACGGTCTGATACTCAGGCTGATAATGGCGTAGGTTGGCTTGGATTGTCCGCCCCCAATCAGTGTCATTAAAGCGGGGACGGTGCGTGCGTTTGGATTTGTTGACCGCCCCACGAATGGCTTCGGTGGTTTTGGTTTCTAGTTTTTTTAAAAGTTCGTCCACCACTTTTTTGATGACTTGGCGGGCGGTGTCTATGGTTTTTTCGGGCATGGCAGAACGTAAACTCACCAAATCCGCCACCAAATGCACATCAGCCTCCATGGCTGATAAAAACTCAGGTTCAAGGAGCATTTGCTTTAAACCCAATCGCTCAAAGGCATCTTTTTGCACGACTTGCACCACCGAGCTTGGGAAAAACTCTCTAATGTCACCCAGCCACTTGGCAACTTTGGGAGCAGAACGCCCAAGCCCCGCCTTTCTCTCTTCGTCCATGCCACCATATAGGGCGGTCAAGGCTTGCGACAATCGTCTGTCTCGCTCACTTAGCGAGCTGTCATCGCCCCCCAAAATCAAATGCCAACGACGGGATTTTTCTTGTTCAGTTGTTAAAACAGTCATCATTTTTCCTTAGTTTGGTTTGTTGTGTGGCTTGATAATTAGATCAATGTTCAACACTCAAACAACTTTAAGTACCATAAATTTATTTGTGGGTGTAAGGCGTGGCATATCAAGCACCAGTAAAGTTGTACGCACCTTACAAATTGGGTGAATCAACCAACTTTCATTTAAAATTCCCCAAATATCCATACCGCCAGTTGCTTAAAAATCAACGAAAACACCACCATACCCAGCACAACACTAACAATCGCCATTGCCACGCTTTGCAATGTCAATTTTACCCATTCGGGTGGCACTTGTTCTCGCCAATTTGTCGGTAATGGCGGTAAAGTGCCGTTTTGGTATTTTTTCATCAATCTTAATTGACTCCAAAACGCCAACGCAACTGCCAACGCCAATGGCATAAAATACGCCAACAACACTTTTAAAATATCACGAATGGGCGTTGGGCTATCCAAATAAGGGTAAATCCACAACAAATAAAATAAGACACATAGCCACACGCCATTAAACAGCCGAATCAACAGCGTGCTTTTCATCATTTACCCTTTTTATCAAAATCATGGTTGCAAATGTGGTTAAGTGGTGCTTATGGTCAATTAACCCAAAAAAACCGTAAGCAGTAGCAACTGTATCCC
>NZ_MXAP01000169.1 GCF_002027555.1 Moraxella equi | reverse complement strand
AGTTTGATATGGTCTAGACATCATTCTGCTAAGTACCGTAAGGCGTTGTGGATTATGCTGATGCTAGACTTGACCATGTTTTTTGTGGAAGTGGTCATGGCGGTCAAATCAGGCTCTACATCGCTACTGTCGGGCAGTTTGGATTTTTTGGGTGACAGTGCCAACTATATGATTAGCCTGATTGTGCTACCCATGGCGTTAAGCTATGAGCTAAGGCGAACATGGTAAAGGGGCTGACCATGGGTGGGTTTGGGTTGTTCATCCTAATTACGACCATTTACCGTGCTTTTTATGGTGAGATACCTGGTCATGACCAGATGAACGTGGGGGAGTGTTGGCGTTGGCGGTAAATGTTACGGTATTGGTGGCGCTGTTAAATTTTCGAGATGGCGACAGCAACATGGGAAGTGTGTGGGTGTGTTCACGCAACGATACCATTGGTAATGTGACGGTGATTTTGGCAGGCGTGGCGGTGTATTTTTTCCGGTCAAAATATCCTGATTTGATTGTGGCGTTTGTCCTAACGTTCTTGGCATTGCAAGCACCAAGGGAGATTATATCAAGGGCGTGGGGTGAGTTAAGTGTTGGTGAAATGTCTGCAACAACCAATAATCTAACACTCCATGATGTCCTTAGCTTGTTACCCAAAATATCAATACTTTGATTTCAAGAAAAAAGCCCAAACCGTATAATTTGGACTTTTTAAAATTTGGAGCGGGAAACGAGATTCGAACTCGCGACCCCAACCTTGGCAAGGTTGTGCTCTACCAACTGAGCTATTCCCGCGTGTCAGCGTTTGCTGTATGGGTGCGTATTATATAGGATTTTGTCATCAAGTCAAGTATTTTTTGCAAAAATTTTTAAAAGCACTTCAATTAATAACAACTGATAAACTCACGAAACACCCAGCCGATGTATCGGTCGGTTTTGGCGTTAAACACCAATGCCCATGGACGTCCTTTATCATCATAATCATACTCTGAGACATAGACGGTGGTGCCGTTTTTGACTTGTCCGATAACTTTACCATTGGGCGTGGCACGGGCGTTTAGTGGGACGCCTGTTGGGTCGGTAACTTTGCAGGTTTGGGCAAATGCAGTGGTTGGTATGGCAAGTGCCATACCAAGTCCGATGGCGGTTAGGACAGGGACTAGTAGAGATTTAATTTTCATAACAATGCTCAAAAAATAACAACACTCAAAAAGACGTTTATCAATCTTGTGGGTGTATAACAAAACAGAGTATTTATCAGCATAACACAAATACCCTGTCATTAACAACCAATTTAGCAAATAAACAACCAATTAATTACTCGCCATCACTTCTGCGACACGAATGACTTGCGTGCTGTACCCCATTTCGTTGTCATACCACACATAAAGGGTGGCACGGTTGTCGGTGGCGATGGTTGCCTTAGCATCAAAAATCGCCACTTTTTCAGAACCCACAAAATCAGTAGATACCGCTTCGGGGCTGTCTGAGTAGTCAATTTGCTCTTGCCACTCAATACTTTCTGACTTGGCTTTGATAAAGGCGTTTAGCTCATCAGCAGAACCAACCGCTTTGTCAAAGTTTAGGTTTAAAATCGCCAAAGACACATTGGGCGTTGGCACACGAATGGCATTGCCTGTGAGTTTGCCTTTGAGTTCTGGAATGGCTTTGGATACGGCAGACGCTGCCCCTGTGGACGTCATCACCATGTTTAAGGGAGCGGCACGACCACGGCGGTCGGATTTGTGGTGGTTGTCCACAAGGTTCTGGTCATTGGTAAAGGCGTGAACCGTTTCCATATGTCCGTTTACGATGCCATAAGTGTCGTGTAGCACTTTTAGCGTTGGTGTGATGGCGTTGGTGGTGCAAGACGCTGCCGACACGATGGTGTCGCCCCCGATGGTGTCGTGATTGACACCATAGACCACATTTTTGATGTCGCCTTTGGCAGGGGCGGTGAGTAGCACTTTTTTGACGCCTTTGCTTGCCAAGTGTTTGCCAAGCCCTGCTTCATCTTTCCATTTGCCCGTGTTATCAATCACGATGGCATTATCAATACCGTGGGCGGTGTAGTCAATCTCGCTGGGGTCAGAGGCGTAGATGAATTTGATAAAGCGACCGTTCACGATGATACCGCTATTGGCGTCGTCAATCTCCACCGAGCCGTCAAACCAACCATGCACGCTATCACGCTCCAATAGCGAGCCACGCTTATCAAGGTCACCATCTCCTGCGGGGCGTACCACAATGGCTTTTAATTGCAAACCTTTGTCAGAAGCAGGACGGCTCATAAGTAGACGTGCCAAAATACGTCCGATACGCCCAAAGCCATAGAGTACCACGTCTGTGGCAGGGATTTCGGTGCCACTGGCAAAATCGCTTGCTTTTTTACCTGCTTTGACCGCTTGACCCAAATCGGCGGTGGTATTGGTGGCGGTGATGTCTTTGGCAAGGGCAAGGGTATCCGCCACGTCAAGTCCTGCTTTGGCGTGCTTGGCCAGAATGTCCGATACCGACAACGCCACACGCTCACCAAAAAACAGAATGTTTACGTTTTGGCTAGCAAGTTTGGCAAGGGCGACAAGCAGTTCAGTTGCTTGGGTTTCTTGGGTTTGGCGTTTGGTTAGGTGATCTTGGTAAATGCTCATATGCTGTCCTATCATGAATGAATGGAATGGATAATATAACAAAACACCCAAATTTTAAAGGAATTTGGGTGTTTTGACAAGGTTTATTTATTTTAAAAATAGGGGTATTTTTATTATTTATTATCTAACCACACCAATATTTGCTGATTCGCTTGCGGAAATCGTTCACCACTTTGTAATAAAGTCATTTTATCAAGCCATAATAAAGCCTGATTGTCCAAGCCGAATTTTTTGTCTTTAAAATCAAGATATTGGCTACCGGTTAGGGCAATTTCATACACATATAGTCTCACCATTTTATCGCCATAATCATGGCAAATCTGCCCAAACTCACACATGGTATTGGCAGAGATATCTAATCCCAGCTCCTCGCTCACTTCACGGATTAGAGCGGTTTGGGGTGTTTCATTTGATTCAATCTTACCGCCAACAAATTCCAATTTACCGCCTTGATGTTGATGGGCATGACGGGTCGCCAATAAAAATTCATCATGGTATCGTAATACCGCTACCGCCACAGGGGTGATTTCTGGAGAATTCTTGCCTTTAATAGTCATATTTATACCTTTTATCAGAAAAATGGGCAATTTTACCAAATTTTGCAATTTATATTTGCAATCTTAGAAAAATTTGGTATCATATCTACAAATGATAATTTTTATTGTTTGTAAAAATTTAGTGTTTAGATAAAATTATCATTTTAAGCCAATAGTTATTATCAGCTAGACGGCTCGGAAAAATATCCGCAACCCGTCCAAACATAAGGAAACTTGTCATGACCATGACTATCGCTCGTTATTTTAGCAACCGTGAATCTACTCGCTTGCCCACCCTACATTCGCAAAATCTGTTCGCTCTCACCAAGGAAGTGCGGATTGAACATCAGGGCGAAGAATATCGCTTGCGTCTGACACGCAATAACCGCTTGATTTTAACCAAATAATTTATCAAAATTTTCATAAACTCCAAACCAAAAAGCACGCCCCTAATCTGTGGTGTGCTTTTTGGCTTTTGACCGCTGAATTAGGTAAGCTTTATAGATCATGTTGAACTTTATTAACAAAACCTTAAACATACAATCCAACC
>NZ_MXAP01000168.1 GCF_002027555.1 Moraxella equi | reverse complement strand
TTTTGCAAAGATAGGGCTTTTTGATAATGAGCGATTTCATCTACATTGCCCCGTGCCACCGCCTCTGCCATTTTTGCTTGTAGGTCGGCAAGTTTTTGGGCTTGCTTGATACGCTGGCTGTCCATCTCCCGTCCCTGCAAACTGGCAAGCTCAGCATCTAAATCTTGCATGGTGGTTTTGGCGGTATCTGCTAGGCTGTTCATTTGCTTTTGGGCTTGTTTGATTTGCTCTTGTAGATTATTTAGCTTGGCTTTGTCCAACTTGACAATGCCCTCAATGCTAAATGATGTGGCACGAGCAAGGGCATTTTGGGCTTTTTGTAGGTCTGCCATGCTTACCGCTTGACCCGATAAACTGTCGGTGGCATCATCAACCGCTTTATCCATCGCCTTAAAGCCATCGACTTGTTTTTTGACGATGTTATCCAGTTTTGTCATCTCAGAGAAGAATTGCGACCATGACCCCACCGTTTTTTTGCTCTTATCCATGATTGCAGCAAAGGCGTTATTAGCATCCTGAGCTGACACCCCAAACTCAGATAATGCGGTCATCTGTGAGCGTATGCCTCCAACTATTTGCTCTACATATGCCGCGGCACTTGCAGATGATGAAACCAGACTCTCTGCTGTTTT
>NZ_MXAP01000167.1 GCF_002027555.1 Moraxella equi | reverse complement strand
TGCGGCAACTGTATTCCACTCCCATCAAAGTGCAATACAAAAACTTAGTACAAAGAGTCAATACCGAACATTTAACGTACAGTAACTTGCTTTTTGTAATTCATCTCTAACCTGTGCATTTAAAATGGTTAGTAGTTTGTGCATACAGGCAACAATGGCAACTTTGAAGGGCTTGCCATTGGCTCTTAATCTTTGATGGAAAGTTTTGATTTTCTCATCAAAGCGAGTAGCTACTAAGAATGCCTTGTGCTGTGTTATCATAGTTTTGGGTGATAATGAAGTGGCAAGCACAAAGCTCTTTTTGGCGATGTCAATGTCAATAAAGTGAACATAGTGTTTGTCTAACTCATTGTTTGCTGATTTCATACTCATCATAAACCTGCCTTGCATTCGGGTGTTAAACTGGTAACTGTACGGTTGTTGTTGATGGGTGCTTATCTGTTTCAATGCGACAAACGAATGTCATCTCTAGGGGCGAAACGAAAGACAGATAAGTGGGTTGGCTTATTATATCTTGTTTTGGATATACAAGGGGCGTGTTTCAATTCGCC
>NZ_MXAP01000166.1 GCF_002027555.1 Moraxella equi | reverse complement strand
AGTGGAATACAGTTGCCGCAAATCCATCCAAAGGTATCGTTAATTAACAATGCCTTGAAATTTATTAATAAAGGTAAAACCATGCTATTTCATTCATCACAAAAACCCACCGAATTGTCCATTATTCATCTTAATAAGCTCCAAGACAAACGCCAAGAGCAACTAAAAGACGCTCTAAAAAACAGTCAAAAAGACGACAAAAAATGCAGTCTGTTTGTCAAATTGTGCAAAAAAGCCAAAGATAAGGCAAAAGACAAAAAAGACAAGGCAGATGACAAAAGTAAGAGCACTGATAAAAGTGTGTTTGTGCTAGATTTTGACGGCGACATTAAAGCATCTGCGGTGGCTCATCTGCGTGAAGAGATTAGCGTGATTATCAGCTCGGCAAAATCAGGCGATGAAGTGGTAGTACGCTTAGAGAGCGGTGGCGGGCAGGTCAATGCTTATGGTTTGGCAAGCTCGCAATTGGCTCGCCTAAAAGAGGCAGGGCTTACGCTAACTGTCTGTGTGGATAAAATCTCGGCAAGTGGTGGCTATATGATGGCGTGCGTGGCGGACAAGATTATCGCCAGCGACTTTGCGGTCATCGGTTCGGTGGGTGTGGTAAGTCAGCTCCCCAATTTTCATGAACTGCTAAAAAAGCACAACATTGGCTATGAGATGTTTACGGCAGGCGAGTACAAGCGTACCGTTACTATGTTTGGTGAAAATGACGATGAAGACCGTGCCAAGCACCAAGCGGACATTGACCGCATTCATGAGTTGTTTAAGACCTTTGTCAAAACGCACCGCCCAAGCCTGGATGTGGAGAAGATTGCCACAGGCGAGATTTGGTTTGGGCAGGACGCTTTGGACTTGGGGCTGATTGATGAGATTGGTACGTCTGATGCCTATGTGCTTGAACTTATGAAAGAGCATGACGTCTTTGTATTGCATACCCGCACCAAGCCGACTTTGGCAGAAAAATTGGGACTGTCTGAGCAGATGGGCGTAAAGATGGGCGAGATGGTTGGACAAATGGTGTCATCGGTAGGCGAACAGCTTGCCGAATATCAACGTCCTTAAAGATATTTACAAGTGATTGAATGTACACATCATTTTACTTAAAATTTTGATAAAAATGGTGTAAAATAAGCCATTCAACTTTTTAAAAGCGGGCAATGGTTGTTCGCTTTTTTATTGATTTTAACGTGTGATTTGGGTTATTTATGAAAAAACTAGAAGAAGCCTTTGCCAAAGCCGATAAATTCGGACGAGTGGTTGCCAACAAATTTAGCAAAATCAAAGATTTAAATGACATTCGTGGTATCGGTCAAGGCAAAACCGTCCTAATTACAGGGGCAAGCTCGGGGCTTGGGGCGATGATGGCAAAGAAATTTGCCTTTTTGGGGTATGATTTGGCGATTTGTGCCAGACGACTTGACCGCTTGGAGGCTCTAAAAGTTGAACTTGAAAAAGAATTTGGCATTAAAGTCTATGTGCGTACGCTTGATGTTACGGTATATGATGATGTGTTTACCGTGTTTGAAGCCTTTGCCAAAGACATAGAAAATGACGGCGGTACGCTTGACAAAATCATCGTGAACGCAGGCGTGGGCGACAGCCGCGTGATTGGGCATGGGCGATTTGCGATAAATCGCGCTACCGCCGAGACCAACTTCATCTCCGCCCTTGCCCAGTGTGAGTCTGCCATGCAAATATTCCGCCGTCAAAATAGCGGTCATTTGGTTGTCATATCCAGTATGTCTGCGGTGCGTGGACTGCCAAGGCATTTGACCACTTACGCTGCTGCCAAAGCAGGACTTGCGGCTCTTGCTGAGGGGATACGAGCTGATACTATTAGCGAAAAACTGCCGATTACGGTGTCCACCATTTACCCTGGTTATGTGCGTACCGACCTAAATATCGGGGCAAAATATCTGCCCTTTGAAGTTGAAGAAGACGAAGGGGCGGACGTGATTGTCAAAGCCATTGAAGCCAAAGTGGATGAAGCCTATGTCCCTGCGTGGCCGTGGCTACCGATTGGGCTGGGTATGAAATATTTGCCGTTAAGGTTGATTACCAAATTTTTGTAATTGATTGTTGATAAATCAATTGTTTATGCGGAATTAAGAACCCACTCACAATCTTT
>NZ_MXAP01000165.1 GCF_002027555.1 Moraxella equi | reverse complement strand
TGCGTATTACGCACCAATATATTTTGATTTTAAAAGATGAATATTGCACATTCCCTTTTTCTTTCAATCTCACCCATGCCGTAACTGTCTTGGTCTAAACCCACTGGCAAGTAGCACCACGCCATACACCACCGCACCTAGCACGCAGATAGCGATTAGCACGGCAAGTTTTGCCCATGCCGAGCCGTCTTGGGGGTAGTAGGGTAGCACCGCATACAGACTTACCGTCATGGCGAGCGTGGCGATGACAAACTGCATGCCCATTTTGTACCAATGTTTGCCAAAGTGCCAAATGTCCCGCTTTTGCAAAAAGTAATACAAAAGCCCCGCATTGACAAAGCTTGCCCCTGTCGTGGCTAGGGCAAGACCGCCATGCAAGGGCAATTTGGCAAGATAAAAAATCCCAATAAACACCACGCTAAATAGCATATTGGCAAACACCGAGACGATACCAATTTTGACAGGCGTTTTGGTGTCTTGCCCTGCAAAAAACGCAGGGGCGAACACCTTGATAAGCATAAAACCCAAAATCCCGCCCGACAGACAGCGTAGAGCAAGAGAAGCCATGTCGCCGTCTGTGGTGCTAAATTCGCCACGCACAAACAGGGCGTTCATCAGCACGTCCGACAGCACAAACATCGCCACAGACGCAGGCAGACCGATAAGGATGATGAGACGCATTGCCCAGTCTAGGGTTTTGCCAAATTCTGTCATGTCTGCTTTGGCACGGCTTGCCGACAGGCTGGGCAAAATGACCGTACCGATTGCCACGCCGATGAGACCGAGTGGCAATTCGCTCAGCCGCTCGGCAGAGTAGAGCCATGAGACCGAGCCGTTTGCCATTTTGGATGCAAAAATGGTGTTGAGTAGCAGGTTGATTTGCGTTACCGACACCCCAAAAATGGCAGGGAGCATGAGCGTCAAAATGCGTCTGACCCCTTCATGTTTAAAATCAATGCTTGGGGCGACCAGCAATTTTTTGCGATATAAATCAGGCAGTTGTATGATAAGCTGTAATACACCCGCCACCGCCACCGCATAGCCTAGTGCCATGATAGATTTGTCAAGCATGGGAGCGATAAGCCACGCCCCGACTATCATGGAGATATTGAGTAGGACAGGAGCGAAGGCAGGTGGGGCAAATTTACCATAGCTTTGTAAAATACTGCCAAAAAATGCCGTCATGGAAATAAAAAACAAATAAGGAAAGGTTAGGTACAAAAGCTCGGTTGCCGTGTTGAATTTGGCAGGGTCATCCACAAACCCAGGGGCAAAAAGCTGTATCACAAAGGGGGCAAGGGCAAGCACCGCCACCGTGAGTGCCAGCAATATCACCCCAAGCACGCCCGAGACACGGCTGATGAGTAGCTGAATTTCGTTAAAGGTTTTTTGTTCTTTATATTCGGTCAAGACAGGCACGAAGGCTTGTGAGAACGCCCCTTCGGCAAAGAGCCTGCGTAAAAAGTTGGGGATTTTGAAGGCGACCAAAAATGCGTCCATAAGACCGCCTGCCCCAAACACGCCCATAAGGACGACATCACGCACCAAGCCCAAAATGCGTGAGAGCATGGTCATGGAGCTAACGACAAGGGTAGAACGGAACAGACGAGATTTTGCCATGATAAATTGCCAACAAAAATTTGTGCGTATTATAAAGGATTTGGGCGATGAGTGGATGAATTTTTTGTGAATTTGTGGGGTGTGGGCGGATTTGTTAAATCAAAATTGGGGCTGTTTAAATTAAAAATAATAAAAAGGGTGAATGATTTTTTAAAAATTTCCGTGATTTATTTTATGATTGTAAGGTGCGTAATACGCACCGTTTTATTGATATAAAAAATGATTTTAACCAATTTTATTTTTAAAAATATGTTAATTTAAAAAAATACAAATTTTAATTGGATAAAACTTTTGGATAAATTGTAGGGGAAAACTGCATTAACCCTGTGATAAATATTAATTTTGGGAGAATTTCAATTTTCCCCCACGCATCAAATTTTAAAAAGTATTTTATTGAACATACCATATTTTAAAATAATGCCATTCAAATAAATAAACCATTTTTAAAACTTCTTATCAAACCACTGTCCGTCCAACAAATGCACCCCAAGCCCAAACAATACCGTCAAAATCCCCACATAATGCCACAAAATAAGACGCTCTTTTAACGCCACATAGCCCACGACCAACGCAATGACAGGCACAAGCATGATAAAGGGCGTAACCTTGCTTGCCGAATGCTGAGCCAGCAAATACCCCCAGCCTGTATAGCCAACACAGCTTGCCACATAGGATAAAAACATCACGGACAATATGCCAAGCGTGCTAAAATTTGCCAAATGGCTCATCACGCCACCGACACCATAATTAAATACAGAGAAAATAGTAAATGCCATAAATGCCGAAATATTATCCCAAATGACGAGTGATAAAGGATTGACTTGTCCGATTTTTTTGACGATGACATTGCCAATCGCCCAGCTGAACGCCGCACCCAGCACAGGGAGCATACCGATGAGCGAAAATCCGCCTTGATATTGCCCCACGCCAATGAGCGTGAGCCCAACCCCTGCCGTTATCATGCCGACAAGATGATTGGGCTTGACGGATTCTTTTAGCAGTATGCACGAAAACAGCACGGTTAAGAACACTTGTGCTTGTAAAATCAGTGCCGACAGCCCTGTGGGAAAGTGCCATGACAATGCCAAAAACATGAGGCTAAATTGTCCAAAGCTAATGGTTAAGCCATATAAAATCAAATAAATCCACGGGGCATTGGGTTTTTTAAAAAAGAAAACAGCGGGCAATAAAATCAATAAAAAACGCACCATGCCTAATATCAAAGTCGGTACATCATTTAAGCCGATTTTCATTGCCAAAAAATTGACACCCCAAATCAGAACCACGCTAAATAAGACTAAATAATCTTTGGTGTGCATATTAATTCCTTTTAAAAATTGGTAATAAATTTGGGGTATTTTTTAATTAAATTTTTAATAAATCTCCTAAAAATTTTTAAAAAATTAAATCCATTATTTTTTGCATAAATCATCGACCAGTTGTCTTAATTTTTGCCAATCAAAAAATTCGCCAGGGTCGGTTTTGCGAGCAGGAGCAATATCACTATGTCCCATAAGATGTCTCTTTGTGGCAGGATAGGCGGTATAAATGGCGTGGATAATATGAGCAAGGGCGGTGTATTGTATCTTGGTAAAGGGTGAGTAATCATCGCCTTCTAATTCTATGCCAATGGTAAAATCATTGCAATTTGACCGCCCAAGATAAGCGGACTTCCCTGCGTGCCATGCCCTGTCATTAAAATTGACAAATTGACTAACAGATCCGTCTCGCTCAATAAATAAATGAGCTGAGACTTCTAAATCGGTAATCGTTTTAAAATAGTCGTGGTCATTGGCATTTAGGTTATTTTGAAAAAAGGCTTTGACAAAATGCGTGCCAGTAGCATCGGTTTTGCCAAATTCGCTTGGGGGCAGGCTGATATTATGAATGACAATGCCTGTAATGGGGCAGTCGGGGCGGGCATTAAAATTGGGGGACGGCACAAAGTCCGCTCCGTGTAATATGCCGTCTTTGATAAAAAAAGTGGTGAATTTTGTCATGATGATTTATACTTGTCAAAAGTCTATTCTATCAATTTTTATTTAAATTTAACACTTGATTTAACACTTGCTATGAAAAATTTTTACCAATCCGCCCCCACACTACTAGCCCTTAGCCTGACTGCCTTGATGAGCATGCCAGCGTATGCCGTCTCATCTGGCAATGCCCTAACAGACGGCACTAATGTGGCGTATCGAGACAGTGGTGTGGTTTTTGATGAGATTCAGCATTCATTTTTAGCGGATAATTCCCAGCCTAGCACCACCCCAAACGCCAGCCAATCTGACTCTTTGGCGGACGTGGCAAGCTCCCCTGCATGGCGAAAATTGTTACTGCTTGACAAAAAAGGCAAACCCACTGCCAAAGACCCTCATTTTTTATTGGCAGGGGGTGACACCAGAGCCGAGCTTGACGCTATCATCAAGGCGATAGATGAACGTGATGATAAGGTGCTGTGTGCCTTTCCTGCTCGCACGCACTATGTGGCAGAGCAGTTGGGCTTGGCGTTAGATGACAGCGGTTGTGATGAATTTCATGCGTGGGCGAAACAGTATGACGCTCGGGCGTTGTCGCTGACCTTTGCCGATGAGCACCCTAATTCGCTCGGCTCGGCGTTCGCTCATGTGATGATAAAGGCGGACACCGAGCAAAGTCTGGCAAGTGGTCGTGATGATGATGCTTTTGCCATTAACTACACCGTTGCCCGAGATAAGGCGGACGTCGAAGCCAAAGCCAGTGCCCGCTCGCTGGTGGGCGGTTATGCAGGGGTCATGGAGTTTTATGATTATGATGAAAAGCGAGATGTGTACTTGCTTGATGATGAGCGAGACATTTGGGAATATCGCTTAAATCTCACCACTGCCGAAGTCGCCCAAATCATGCGACATGTGTGGGAGACCAAAGATTTAAAACGTCCGTATTTTTTTACTCATGACAACTGTGCCAGTGAGATATTACGCCTGATTGATGTCGTGCGTGGCAGTGAGTTGCGTGAAGCGGTGGGTAAAGTCGTTATTCCTAACGAAGTGGCACGGGTGCTGACCGATAAGGGGCTGGTGCTTGATACCAAATACCTACCGTCCAAGAGCAGTACCGCCCAAGCGGTGCAAAACGGCACACAGGGTGTGGTTACAAGCCCTAGCAACCCCGCCCATGCCAGTCCCACGCACCGCATTGGCTTATCGGTCGGCTATGATGACAGTTATCATGGCACACGCACGGGTGATAATGACGGCACAACTTTTGGACTGTCGTTACGCTCGGCATATCATGATGTGCTAGATAGACCTGTGGGCGTACGCCAGTATCTTGATGTCGAAATGCTCTCGCTCGATGTACGATATGATGATAGGCTAAAAGTGGATAAGGCAACGGTGTTTAGCACACGCAGTTATAACCCAACCAACACCGCCAAAGCCCATAACGGCATGGCATGGGGTCAGCACGCACGGCTCATGCAGGTCATGGACGGCTCGGATAGGAATAATGATGACCATATGGTCTTTGGTGTGCGTCTAGAAAAGGGTAAATCATGGACACTCGGGCAGGGCGAGCCAGATACAGGCAGGCTTGCCGATACGCTCTGCTACGCGTTTGGCGGTTATGGCGGACAAGTGGGGCATATCAATAAGGGCTATCGTGTGGGGGCAGGCGTGAATGTCGGCTGTATTCATCATGCCAGTGATAAGGTGCGTGTCATGGGCGAGCTTGCCCTGCCGATATGGTATCATCACAATCAAGGCGAGACCCGCTCGGCATACGTTCAGCCTGCTCTTAATGTCGGCGTGCAGTACGACATCAGCCCCACATACGCCCTACGCTTGACAGGCAAGGCGGAGCGTGGGCGTGATGACACGCACGAGCAAGTGGCGTTGGCGGTATTGTGGTATTTTTAGGTTAAACTTAAAAAAAGGGGGGGCGTACTTCACAAGCCAAGCAATGGCTTGTGAAGTACGCCCCACGCCAGTATTAAATTGTCTAAGCAAAATACCGACTTAGCCCTGCCAACAGTAGCTCTGCTTCGGTGTTAAGCTCATCCCCAAACTGCACATTTATCATATCCGCCCCGCCCCCTGTGAGCGTAATCTCAAAATCAGGGTAGTCTGCTTGCACCGCACGCACCGCCCCCACCACGCCAAACAGTACGCCGTGATTGACCGCATCAAAAGTCGTCCGCCCAAGCTCCACGCTGTCAAACCGCCCAGCTTTCACCGCAATCTGCTGAGTGCCTGCATACAGGGCGTGGCGTTGCATATAGACGTTGGGCAGGATATATCCGCCCAAATGCGTGCCGTGTTCTATCAAATCAATCGTCAAAGCCGTGCCACAGCCGACCACGCATTGTTTTTTGGTGTTATCCACCACGCCGAGCATTTGTAGCCATCTGTCCACGCCAAGCTGATTGGGGTCGTAATGGCTTGTCAAAAGAGGGTGATTGGCATTGACTTTGGCAAATTCAAACGGCACGGCAAAGCCCTGCAAAGTCTTATTAATGGCGGTGTTGATTTTTTCGCCAAGCACGCTAGAAATGCCCACAAATTCAGGTTCAAAACTTGCCAGCGTGCCAAGCAGTCCAAATAGTAACTCATTGGGGGCTTTTAGGTGTTCTTTTGCGTCATGGGCGATAATGGTGTCGTTATCCACTATCCAATATTTTAGGCGGGTATTGCCCAAATCTAGCCAAAGTTTTTTCATGATTTTCCTTAGTAAAATGGGTTTTGGCATTTATATAAATTTTAAAAATTCTCATATCGTGGGGATAATTTTTAAAAAATCTCAATTTAAATACCGATTTTTAATACCAAGTTTTAATAAAGGGCAAATTGCAATTTTCCCCTAAAATTTATTTAAAAACCTAATTCACAATTTTTGCCATACCTGCAAATATCGGCTTAATATCGCCATTGTCATTTAACAACAATTCGCCTTGATTGCCAATACCGATACACCTGCCTTTGGCATAAATATCGGTCATATTATTTTGCATAAAAATATGAATGAGTTTGTCGGTCAAAAGATGATTGGCGTTAAATTTATCAATAAAATTTTGTAGATACATGGTTTCTTTACAATGATTACAAATTTCTATTGCTTGAAAGATTGCATTTGTCATTGGGATGCATAAATCTTGGGCGGTTGTTTTTATGTCGGATAATTCTTTTAAACACGTCGCTTGATAAAGACCGTCTTTTATCACAGGCGAATTATGGACATTTAACCCCACACCAATCACCACGCCCACAAGCGTATTTTTATCCAATTTTTTAAAAACAGGTTCAATTAAAATGCCAGCGAGTTTTTTAAAAAATCCTGCCTTATCATCATAAAAGCCCACGTCATTTGCCCATTTTACGCCAATGGGGGGTAAGTTTTTGGTTTTACGAGTTTGATTTATGGTTTGGATAACAGTTAAATGAGATAATTCAAATCCAACCGCCAATGACAATAAGCCCGATAATTGATGTAACTCAAATTGCCCCTGCCCAATCGGAACATATAAAGACAAAAACACATTGTCCGCACCGCTCACCCATGTCCGCCCGTGCTGTCCACGCCCTGCCGTCTGGTGGTTTGCCGTGTATAGGTGGGGGGCGGTATGGGGGTGCGTGCCGTCTGTAATGGCGTGGATAAGCTGAGTGTTGGTGCTGTCTGTTGTGTCAAAATGGGTGCGGGGCGTGGCGGTCAAAAAATTTGGCATGGGGCGGTTTTTGATTGTTTCAAATGAATAAAAATAAGCTATAATACCATAAATTTGGTAAATGTGAGAGTATGTAACATGATGTATCTGTGGTTTGTGGTCGCAGGAGCGTTTGCGGGCGTGTGTGCAGGGCTGTTTGGCGTGGGCGGTGGTCTTATCATCGTGCCAGCACTTGTGTGGATTTTGGGGGTGTATGGCTTTCCGAGCGAGTTTATCCCCCATGTGTCGGTGGGGACGGCTCTGGCGACTATTATCATCACGTCTATCAGCTCTTTGACGGCTCACAACAAAAAAGGCGGGGTACGTTGGGACGTGTTTAAGAATCTAACCTATGGCTTGGTGGTCGGTTCGCTGTTTGGGGCGTGGGTGGCAACGCTTATCAAGGGGGATTATTTGCAAGTGTTGATTGGCGTATTTGCCATTGTCATGTCCATACAGATGTTTATGAAAAAGGCGGACGAGAATATCAAGCCCCTGCCCAAGCCGATGAGTCAGAGCGTGGCGGGCGGTGTGATTGGTATGGCTTCGGCGATTTTTGGGATTGGCGGTGGTAGTCTAAATGTGCCGTATCTTACCCACGCAGGTCTACCCATGAAACAAGCGGTCGGGACTTCGGCAGCGTGCGGTCTGCCCATTGCCATTGCAGGGGCGTTAGGCTTTATGGTGTTTGGGCGAAGTCATGTGGCGAGTATGAGCGAGCCTGTGGCAGGACTGCTTGGCTTTGTGCACTTGCCTGCTTTTGTCGCCATTAGCGTGGCGAGCTTTATCACCGCCAAACTTGGGGCAAAAATCGCCCACAAACTGCCAGCAGGCACACTCAAAAAAGCCTTTGCGTGCTTGCTCATTGTGGTGGGGTGTCAATTGGTGTGGAGTGGGGTGGTGGGGTAAAATATTTACAAACAACCCAAGAGGATAGCAATGATAATAGAATTGGCAAGCCTACCGCCCAGCATTGTGCAATATATCAATGCAGGGTAAAAGGCGGAGATTGAAAAGGTTGAAGCAGAGGTAAACGTCACCCCAATCATGCCTTTGCATTCATCAAAAAACGAACGCACGGCAGGGAGATTGGCGATGTTGTTGGGTCAAGATGATGTTACCATTGATGAGCAGGTTTTGCTCGCTCCGCTCAATAAAGCGGACTGGGACAGTACCGACCCATACGGTATCAGCATGGGGACATGATGGCAAGTTATTTGTTAGATACGCACACATTGCTGTGGTGGTGGGTTTGTCCGAGTAGTTTATCGGCTAATGCAAGGGCACAGATTGCTAACAAAGACAATCAGATTTTTATCAGCTTGATTAACCTATGGGAGCTTGGCATAAAATATCAAAAAGGTAAATTGCCAATCGCCCAAAAAGCGGTAGAGTGGTTTGAAATACTGGCAAAAGAGGATGGGTTTGTGATATTGTCAACAAAACTCATTCATGCACGCACCGCAAGCAGTTATCAGCAAGCACATTCCGACCCTTTTGATAGAATGCTCGTGGCACAGGCGGAGTGTGAACGGTTGATTTTGTCTAGACCATATCAAACT
>NZ_MXAP01000164.1:790-4125 GCF_002027555.1 Moraxella equi | reverse complement strand
GATTACCACGCATGGGAGGCAGGGGGCGGTGGGGCATGTGAAGGATGTGGGGGAGTCTTCTGAATCTTTAATGGTTTCTCATCAAATTCATAAGTCTTTTTTAAAACTCTCGGCATCTCATGATGTTAATGAATCATCATTAGACATTGACGTGGAAGAATCATTTAAGCAGGACTTAGATGGCCTTATGGGCAACGACATCATCAAGGAAGAGTTGCACGAAAGTGAGTTGGACGATGAAGACAATAGTCAAATACACCCTGAACTATCCTCTGCCCAGTTGCTGTTATCATCAAAAGACAGTACCATACTATCATCACAAAACAACATTAATATCGCAAGCCAAAAAAATACCACATTAACCACACAAGGAACATTGAGCATTGCCAGTGCAAAAAACTTATTGACAAACATTGCACAGGGGTTAAGGGTGTTGGTACAAAACTTAGGTATAAAGCTATTTACTGCTCGTGGTAAAATTCAAATTCAAGCCCAAAGCGATGATATAGAAATCATTGCAGAGCAAGTACTAAAATTAATCAGTGTCAAAAACAACATTGAGATTGTCGCTGATAAAGAAATCATCTTAACTTCCAATGGCAGTTATATCAAGATAGATAAAGAGGGGGTGGAGATAGGCTCTCCAAAGCCTGTAAAGGTGTACGCACCAGAGCATTGGGTGTTGGGAGCAAAAGAAATTTCTTACAAATTCAACGGCTCCCCCATCGTCGGCACCTTTGATGAAAAATTTGTGCTAAAATCGGAGTCAGGAGAAATCCTCAAAAATGTTCCTTATGTTATTACCAACAAAGTCACAGGTGAGCAGATTCGTGGCATCACAGACGATGAGGGCGGTACAGTTAGGGTTTGGACAGAAAGTGAAGAGGAGGTGGAAATGGGGGTGGATTTTGTTAGGGTTTTCTCAAAATCATCAAAAGATAAGGAGTAAATAATGGATACTAAAATTTCAACCAATATGACTAACCCTGTGCCAAACAGCCAATGCACGGCTAGGATGGATTATGGTGAAATTTGGTCTTATCATCAACTAATTTCCATGATTTTATTGTCCAAAAAACATACAAGCACTGAGCATAGATTTTTGGACGATAGCGAGCAAAAGGGGCAAACCCAAAAACGTATCAAAACAATAGCTAGTCATTACGCAATAATGTATTTGGAGACCAGCAAAAAGGGTGGCAAAAATCTAAAAGGTCGCTTTTATTGGATGGGGTTGGCGGCATTTGCAGCCAAACAAGTGTATTGTGGTGCCTTGGCAATGGATGATGTGGTAAATAAAGGTTTATCCAAGGTTGGTTATTATGGCAACAAATTAGATGATTTTACTGGTGCTAAAGCAATCGCTCCACAGTATATTAAACACTTAGAAGAAAATGCTTTGAGTGATAAAGAATTAGATTATATTAGAGAAAGAATGCTTTTGGGTAACTTGTTTTTGTTCTTGGACATTTACCCTTACCATCACCTTTATAGAGAGCTTCCCTGTTCTTTTTTTGAGGCGATCAATCATAGAAATTCCCAAAAATATGTATCTACCGTCAAAACTGATTTATATGATTTGCCACACTGTGATGAGCTTGGACTCATTGAGCATTTCACCTATGATAAAAAGCATTTAAAAAGTGCTTTTGAAAATATCAAAAAAACAGAAGAACTGTTAAGGGCGAGTAATGGAGTAATTACCGAAGATATCAGAAAAATTCAATGGAAAAGTCTTATTGCTATAGCCAACCACGAACAACGTGTTATCCTACAAAACTGCTTTTATGCCCCCAATGGCAGGGTGGATCCGACGTTAAAAAAAGTGTTAGATAAACAAAAGCAGTTAGATAAACTCAAAAAAACAATGGCCGCCATTTCTTGGATTGCGGATGTGCAAGGGCGACAAGCAGTTTTAACCAATGCCTGCCAATTAAGCGATGATTTTATGGAAGGTAATGCTGATAGAGAACGCTTTTATGAGGACATGAAAAACAGCTCAGAACTTAATAGCACTTGGGGCGAGAACTTGTATGATGTTGAACAAAGAATGGAATTCATCACCAGAATTGCCAAAGATTATCACTTTATTATGCTCAACTATAAGACAAAAGTAGAGGGTTACATGCAGTCCATTGTTAATGGAAAAGTTGTAGAGGGCGATGGTGATTTTTAATGTAGTTAAAAAAACAGTAAAATACACTGTTTTGGGTGTAATAACCCTTATCGTATTATTTTTACTATTGATATATATCTTGGTTTTTATTAGTGGCGTGGAGTATTACATGAAAACAAAACAAGACAATACACCTGTGGTATTAAATAAAAATGAGCAAGGCGAGTATCGTATGGTGGTACGCCTTGGCGAAGATGCCAAAACACTTGTTCAAAGAAATCCTAATTTCTTTAGAATCAATGAATATGATGGTTATGATGGATTGGGTTTTTTACGTCCAAGATTTGGTTATAGTGAACAATTTCCCTCTGATGACATTTCCAAAATCCGTTTGGAGCTATTAGATGAAGACTATGAATTGGCGTTGTACTTAAATGGCTTTGAAACAGATATTATGTTGGCAAGTGAAAAAGAACCGCTAAATGTGGGATTTTTGAGTGCAAATCTAAAAGCAACTTACGTAAAATGGTATGCAGAAAAATCCACCCCTGTGTATAATAAAATTTATGAAATACGACAATCCGAAGACTTAAGTGATGAAGAGAAAGATAAACTAATAAATGCCATTGAGCAACCGTTCATAGAACAAGATAAGAAGTACGAATTAGAATCTCGCAAAAATGCCTATCAACAATATCAAGACATTTTAGCGGTGCTAAAAAAATATGGGTGGAAGCCTTATGTCCACTTAGAATCGCCCAGAGTATTTGGAGAAGATTCTTGGAAAGTTGAGCAACTTGAATCATTGGACGATCAAGGTTATGCAAATTTATGGGAAGATGGCTTTTATATTGACAGCTATGAAAAATGGCAAAAGTATGTAGAGGACGATGATATTTTTGTATTGTTTTATCGCAAAAATCTGCTGTTGCGGTTGTCGGTTGATCACAAATACCCCTACCTAGAAATAGAAACCAATACTTCCAAATATTTAAATAGAGAAGATGATAGATGGATGGAAAAACTCGCCGCCGACCTCCCCAAATGGCAAGCCCAACGCAAACAAGCTGAAGATATCCTACGAGCCAAAGGCTATACCATTGATGAGAGTTATGTGGATGCTCCCTTACCCAAGGAGTTCTTAGAATGGCAAAAATATCAAATAAAACCATGACAAGACATTCACACTGCGACAGACCAAGACCTAAGCCTTGCCACC
>NZ_MXAP01000164.1:0-724 GCF_002027555.1 Moraxella equi | reverse complement strand
AGCAATGAGAAGGTGATGGAGGGGGGTGAGTATGTGGGGTATGAGGTGGTGAGGTTGCCGAAGCTTGGTGATTATTATCTGCACTTTGTCATGAAGGATGAGAATGATCATCCTCTGTCAGATAAAAGTTATATTTTATATAACAATGATGGCGAGGTAGTGGAAACAGGCATTCTTGACGAAGAGGGTAAAACTTCGGTGTTGTATGATAAACTTGAAAAAGAGTACTATATTCACATATTAGATGTTAACAATTAAAAAAGGAGTAGAATATGTCAAACCCAGCCCTCAAGAAAAATATTTATGCACAATTACGCATTATGATTAAACCTCCTTTGACAGCGGATAGTTTTCGTTGCACTGTGATTGCGACAAAATTTGCCTACTTTAAGGGTGTAACCAGAGAAGACAGTCAGCCAATTAAAATGGAACAGGTGAAATTTAAGAGAAATTCACGGTATGATAAAAATGGTTATCTGGCCATTGAGATAGATCCTGTTGTGCTTTTTGAGGCTAAAAATGGTATTGATAAAGTAGTTTACACTCCGAACAATAGGAGCAATAATGTTGGGTTTAAGATATATCAAAAAGACACTAAGGGCGATTTCAAAAAAGTACGAGATGTTTATGGTGATTGGTTTTATGAAGGAGGGACTCCTACTGTTTTGACATGGGGTGTAACTCAGGGGGTGAATGGACAAAGTGTAGAGACAAAGAAGGAGCA
>NZ_MXAP01000163.1 GCF_002027555.1 Moraxella equi | reverse complement strand
GTTCGGTTGGTATATATTCCCAAAACATAACGATGATGGCATTCATGCTGATGGTATTTATTTGCATTTAGAAATAGAACAAGACCCCGATGACAGTATCAGCCCCTTAATTGGTGATAACACAGTCCTATCCTTTGAATGTAGTCCACAGCTAGAACCGATTGCAGACATTGTATTGGCGGATTATTTGGCAAATGCTGAACAGCAAGTAATTCAGCTAACATCTGCGGATAAAAGTTTGATTGACAAACACACTTATCGTTATAGCAATAAAAGCCTAAATGTGAACGTGCTATGCAATCAAACTCTATCAGAAGTGGGTTACATTAAAGTCTATGCCAAGAAAAACGGTGCCAAAAAACAAGTTGGACTGCTGTGCATTTGCCCTAATAACATCACAAGAAAAGCGGTCATTCAACCAGTGCTGATGCGTAGCAGTAATCTTAAACCAGAGGGTGGGCATGGTAAATTACAACTTTATCCAACCCATGAAGAGCTATCACACTATATCCAACATCATTTTTTGCACCAAGCACTGGTACAAGTAGAAGTCAAGCCATATCAAGAGTTTAGACTTCATGAATTATATAACGACCCCACTGTAACAGAGGAGGCTAGAAATAGCATTGTAACGCTCATTAGAAGCCATAAACAAACGCTTGATACGGTAGAACCCATTGAAAGGTATTTGGCTGGTATAGACAGACAGGTTAATGATGACTTTATGGGTATCTTTACTGGACAACTGCGTAGTGTGTATGCCAAACTTACAGGTGACAATACTGAAACCAATCAATCACAAACTTATGTCTTTTTTACCGATTACCGCATTAATTCATCACAAGGTGGCGAGATTGCAGGTCGTGCTGAACGAAATGTGCCAGATGAACAAGAAATCATACAGTGCCGAGAGGACAACCAATGCAATCACTGGAAAAACACCGCTGTGATATTTGAGAATGCAGGGGATATACAGGGTCTACTCCATACCACCATTCACGAACTGGGACATAGTTTTGGGTTGGCGCATACTTATTTGCTGATTGACGAAGAACAAGATTATAAAGATGGCAATATGGAGAAGTTTGAAAATCCTTATTATTTGCGCAGAGCCAAGACGGACAACATCATGGACTATACATTTGTTGATGGCAAACAAATAGGGCAATTTATTGACAATCCTTATAAAGGAAAAATGTTCTCACTCTTTAAATGGCAATGGGATAAAATACACAACGACATCAATTTAACCAAATCCATCGGAGTAGCCAAATGGGATATCTTAAACTGTTTATCATACCACTGATGGCACTGTGTTTTAATGTGGCATTTGCAGGTCCGCCAGAGTGTTATAAGGGCAGAGCATTGTTTGAAAGCAGAGAAGCTTTTTTTGAGCGTGTTGAAAAATATCATGCGCAAGATTTGGTGCATAATAAAAAAAAGGTTGAAGCAAAATTTGGCGAATGTTCTGATAGGTTAGTTATTTTGGATTACATATTCTTCGGCTCTCAAAACAGGGACAGCCTAGAAAAATATACCCCCTATATTTACGATGGGGAACGCCAAGAGGTTATCACTTTACTTAACATCATCACCGATGATAAACAAAAATCTGAGCAGATGTTTGATAAGTTTTATCAAAAATATTTAGAAGACTATGCCAAAGAAAAACAAACTTGCCTTGATGAGTGTGTCTTGCGTAGTGTTACCCATATCGATGGTTTTTATATTTCAGCGATTGGTGCTGTCTATGCTCGTGATGATTTAAAGGCTAGACGAGTTTCACACATAAGATTGGTGGGCATGGGTCGCAGTAATCGCTACCCCAATCCATCGGAGTAGCCAAATGGGATATCTTAAACTGTTTATCATACCACTGATGGCACTGTGTTTTAATGTGGCATTTGCAGGTCCGCCAGAGTGTTATAAGGGCAGAGCATTGTTTGAAAGCAGAGAAGCTTTTTTTGAGCGTGTTGAAAAATATCATGCGCAAGATTTGGTAAATAATGAAAAAAAGGTTGAGCAACATTACGATTTTTGCTTTCGCCAGCTTTTTATTTTGGATTACCTTTTTTTCGCAGACAGACAAGCCAAAGGCATGGAATGGCACAAACCTATCATCTATGATAATGAAAAAGCAGAAATCATCACTTTACTTAATATCATTACCGATGATAAACAAAAATCTGAGCAGATTTTTGATAAGTTTTATCAAAAATATTTAGAAGATTATGCCAAAGAAAAACAAACTTGCCTTGATGAGTGTGTCTTGCGTAGTGTAAGTCATATCGATGGTTTTTATATTTCAGCGATTGTTTTTGTTTATCGTGATGATGATTTAAAGACTGGCAAGGTTTCTCAGTTTAGATTGGTGGGCATGGGTCGCAGTAATCGTTAGTTTGGTTGTCAAGCTGATAGCGGTTCTTACAGGTTTATGGATTATATTCACTCTTTAGATTTAGATAAAGAGATTAGTAAGTATCTAACCCAATACCCACCCCAAGTCAATGTCGGCAACCAGAGCATCTTGATGGATGCAAGAAATCTCTATCGCAACATCATTAACAGCATACCTGAACTGCCCGACAGAAAGCAAAAGTTTCATCAAACAACCCATATTGTATTTACAGACTATCCCAAAGAATATCAAGAAAACAATACCACTAACGCTTGGGGAGGCAGAACCCATAGGAAAAACCCAATGGACTGCACCTTGGGAGGTTGTACTTATTGGGGTAATTTTTGCCTAATCTATGACCGCCCCAATAATGATGAAGGGTTACGCACAACCGTACATGAGCTGGGACATAGTTTGGGGTTAGAACATAGTTTTAACCATAAGGAACCAAATCATTTTATATTTGCAAAATTTTCCACAGATAATCTTATGGATTATATACCAACCGAACC
>NZ_MXAP01000162.1 GCF_002027555.1 Moraxella equi | reverse complement strand
AAGTTCGGTTGGTATATATGCCACGGATTTGTAGGAATGTGCTGAGCACGCCCCTTTGATGGCATTACTGCACAAGGCATGCACAGCACGCCTCTACGCCCAAACATCATTGTGTTTGTAGGGCGTGCCTAACCTTTATAATACAATTTAAAATATAGAAATGTTTTAGAAATAAAACAATGTTTTTGCATGAAAAATGGCTAAATCTTGTTTTTCATAATAAAAGCTTGTTTGATAGAATGACTATCAAACCTCACTTTTCCTTGAAAAACATGCGATTTTTCTCATTTTTCATTGCAAATACAAAAGGCAGGCACGCCCTAGTAATTTTAAAGTTTATTGGGTATATATTTTAAAATTAAAGGAGTGTAGATGGAGTAGGGCGGATGTTAGATGATTTATTTAGACAAATAAAAAATCCTTAGAAAATATCTAAGGATTTTAAATGGATGGTGCCCGGGGCCGGACTTGAACCGGCACGCTCAAAAGAGCGAGGGATTTTAAATCCCTTGTGTCTACCAATTTCACCACCCGGGCGGATTACTAAAAGTAATCAAAAATGGAGGCTGAGGTCGGAATCGAACCGGCGTACACGGAGTTGCAGTCCGCTGCATGACCACTCTGCCACCCAGCCCTGTCTTGGTCAGTCAATGACCTAAGTGGTCGCTATAATATCATGTTTTGGTAAAATTGCAAGTATTTTTTAAAAAATTTTAAAAATTTTCGTCAAAAGTTCGTATTGTTCACAACTAGCCCGAAAAATCAAGTGCTTTTTTGGTATTGATGTCAATAAAACTCATAACTTTTAGGATAAATTAGAGTATAATAGTCAGGTTTAGCTGTTTTTGAAAAAACAGGCATTTTTATCCAAAATGCAATGGCTTTAGGGTTTTACTTTTGTTGGTTAATTTTCATTATAATATCATAAATATGAATTTTGAAAATCTATAAAAGCGTGTAATCAAAAAAGTAAAACCCTAAAACTCTTTTTATGATTACTTTAAAATATTTATAGTAAGCAGGTATTTATGAAATTTAATTTAAAAGTATTAACATTCTCTGTGCTTGTGGCGACCATCGCCCTAGTGGGTTGTGGTAAAAACGACCAAGGGGCAGGCGGTGCAGGAGCGGGGGCAGGTGCTGCTCAGCAAATGCCCCCAGCGACCGTAGAAGTGCAGACGGTGTCGCTACGTTCAATACCCGTGGTTAAATCTTTCTCAGGGCGTGTGACAGCGGTTGAGACATCCGAGGTGCGTCCACAGGTGACGGGTATTATTGAGTCTGTTGCTTTCCAAGAGGGTAGTTATGTCAAGGCAGGGCAAGAGCTGTACCGCCTAAACCGTGATAATTATATCAGTGCCGCCAACAGTAGTATCGCTGCCATTCAGACAGCGGAGGCGAGCTTGATTAGTGCCAGAGCCAGTCTTGCCGCCCAAGAGGCGACCCTTGCCCAAGCTCGGGCAGATTTGGCGCGTGTTGAGAGCTTGGTGGGTATCGATGCGGTATCAAAACAGCTGTATGACCAGCATAAGACCGCCGTGAGAACCGCACAGGCAAATGTCGAGGCTGCCAAAGCAACGGTCAATCAAGCCAATGCGTCAATCAACAGCGCCAAGGCAAACCGTAATGCCAGTCAGCTTGACATGAGCCGTACCATCATTCGAGCTCCGATTAGCGGTAAGATTGGCATATCGGCAGTCACGGCAGGGGCATTGGTCTCTGCCAGTCAAGCCACGCCACTGGCAACCATCTCACGCACTGACATGGTGTATGTGGACATCAGTCAGTCATCATCAGAGCTACTAAGACTGCGTCAGCAGATGGCAAGCGGTCAAGCCAGTGAGGGCTCAACAGAAGTACAAATCGTTCTAGAAGATGGCGAGACCTACCCGCTCATCGGACGTTTGGCACTCTCAGATGCCAGCGTGGATGAGGCGACAGGAGCGGTTAAGCTAAGAGCGGTGTTCCCGAACCCTGACGGACTGCTTATCCCAGGGATGTATGTCAATGCCAACCTAGCCCAGTCAGTGGTGCATAACGCCATGCTACTGCCCCAAACTGCCATCATTCGCACACCCAAAGGCGAAACTCAGGTCTATGTGGTTAATCAAAACAAACAAATCGAAGTGCGTAATGTCAAGACCGCAGGCACGTTCCAAGGTCAATGGGTAGTAACCGATGGTCTGACCAATGGTGATAATGTCGTTGTGGTTGGCGGTGCTAAGGTTAAGCCTGAGCAGGCAGTTGAGACACGTCCATACTCACCAAACGGTCAAAATCCCCAAGCAGGTCAAGCCCCTGCCCAAGGACCTGTACAGAACCCTAACCAAGCCCCAAGCCAAGCTCCACAACAAAGCGAAACCAGTCAGCAAGGACGGCAAGAGCAACAGGCACCAACAGCTCCTACTCAAAACCGAGCACCGACAGATGATGGTGCTGAACAAGCAGAAGCCCAAGCGATGGCAGATGCTGCTGATGAAGTGGCACAATAGGGGTAGGTGATGTCAAAGTATTTTATTGAACGACCCATTTTTGCGTGGGTCATTGCTATTTTGATTATGCTTGTGGGTATTATTGCGGTACGCAGTTTGCCCATTGAGCAGTACCCACAGATTGCCCCGCCAACGGTGTCGGTCAGTGCCGTCTATCCAGGCGCTGATGCCCAAACGGTGGAAAACACCGTAACGCAGGTCATCGAACAGCAGATGAAAGGGCTTGATGGACTCATGTATATGTCATCAAGCTCATCAGCCAATGGTTCGGCGTCTATTACGCTTACCTTTGAAAACGGGGTCAATCCAGACACCGCACAGGTGCAGGTGCAAAACAAACTACAAGCAGCGACCAGTTCTCTGCCTGCTGACGTACAGCGTCAAGGCGTGTCGGTAAACAAGTCGAGCAGTAGTTTCTTGATGGTGGCGTCTTTTATCTCAGAAGATGGCAGTATGACCCAGTCGGACATTGCTGACTACATCAACTCAAACGTGGTGGACAGTCTAAGCCGTGTCAATGGTGTGGGTTCGCTAAACGTGTTTGGCTCGCCTTATGCCATGAGGATTTGGCTAGACCCTGCCAAATTATCATCTTATTCACTCATGCCATCTGACATCTCAGCAGCGATACAGTCGCAAAACGTGCAGGTGTCAGCAGGTCAGCTTGCCAATTTGCCAACCGATCTTGATCGCCAAGTGATTAATGCTACTGTAAGTGTACAGAGCTTTTTACAGACACCTGAAGAATTTGGTAATATTTTGGTCAAAACTGACACGTCAGGGGCGAAAGTCTATCTACGAGACGTGGCGGATATTGAGCTGGGTTCAGAGAGCTACGCAGTAAAAACCCTCTATAATGGACAAGAAGCCGCGGGTATGGGTATCATGCTCGCCTCTGGTGCCAATGCCTTAGAAGTGCGTGAAGCGGTACAACAAAGGCTTGATGAGTTATCACAAGGTTTTCCCAAGGGTTTAAAAATTGTCGTGCCTTATGATACCACACCATTTGTGAAGTTATCCATCAAGCAGGTGGTGATGACGCTATTAGAGGCGATTGTGTTGGTATTCTTAGTCATGTTCTTATTCTTGCAGAACTGGCGTGCGACCATCATCCCCACACTTGCCGTGCCTGTGGTTATCCTAGGAACGTTTGCGGTACTGCTGTTTTTTGGTTTTACCATTAATATTTTGACCATGTTTGCGATGGTGCTTGCCATCGGTCTGCTTGTCGATGACGCCATTGTTGTTGTGGAGAACGTTGAGCGTATCTTAGAAGAAGACCCGAATATCTCGGTCAAAGATGCAACCATTCAGTCAATGGGTGAGATTAGTAAGGTGGTTATTGGGATTGCCTTGATTCTATCAGTGGTATTTGTACCGATGATTTTCTTTGGTGGTTCGTCTGGGGTGATTTATCGTCAGTTTGCTGCAACTCTTATCACCAGCATGTCGCTGTCGGCAGTGATTGCACTGGTGTTCACCCCTGCTTTATGTGTGACCATCCTAAAACGCCAAGCTCATAAAGACATCCATACTCAAAAAGGCTTTTTTGGTTGGTTTAACCGCTTTTTCTTTAAAGCCAGTCGTAGTTATGAGAGCTTTGTCGGTAAAACCTTTAATGCCAAATGGCTCTTTGCCATCGCCTATGCAGGTGTGATTGCAGTATTGGCACTGATTTTTGTGCGTTTGCCAAGCTCATTTGTACCAGAAGAAGACCAAGGTATGCTCATGACATTGGTGCAGCTGCCAGCAGGTTCGACGCTTGATCAAACTGCTGCGGTCATGGAAAAGGTGGGTGGCTACTTTCGTGAACAAGAGGCGGATAACGTAGAGTCGGTCTTTACCATCTCAGGGTTTAGCTTTGGGGCAAGTGGTCAAAATGCGGGTTTGGCGTTTGTTAAATTAAAAGATTGGAGTGAGCGTACCTCGGATGAGAGCGTGGCACAGGCGATTGCAGGGCGTGCCATGGCACTTAATGTCATGATTCCAGAGGCGACACTTGTGTATCCAATTGCCCCACCTGCGATTCAAGGTTTTGGTAATGCCAGTGGCTTTGATTTACAGCTCCAAGACATCGGTGGTGTGGGTCATGAGAAGTTGTTGGAAGCTCGTAATATGCTACTTGGCATGTCTGCCCAAAATCCAACTGTGGCAGGTGTCCGTCCTAATGGTCAAGAAGATGCCCCCAAACTCAAAGTTAACATCAACCAAGAGCAAGCAGCTGCCTATAACCTAAATATGGCAACTGTCAATGCCACGCTTGCCCAAGCCTTTGGCGGCAGCTATGTTAATGACTTTATTGACCGTGGTCGTATCAAAAAGGTGTACATGCAAGGTAATCCTGACAGCCGTGCCACGCCTGAGGACATCAGCAAATGGCACGTGCGTAATGCCGAGGGACAGATGATTAGCTTTGGGGCATTCTCAGACAGCGAATGGCAGTTTGGTAGCCCTGGCTTAAACCGCTATAATGGTCTGTCATCACTAAATGTTCAAGGTGCTGCCGCCCCTGGTAAGAGTACCGGTGATGCCATGCTTGCCATGGAAGAGATGATTGCACAACTGCCTGAGGGCATTGGTTATGAGTGGACAGGTCTGTCACTAGAAGAGCGTAAATCAGGCGGTCAAGCATTGCCACTTTATATCATCTCCATGCTGGTGGTATTCCTATGTTTGGCGGCGTTGTATGAGAGCTGGTCGATTCCATTCTCGGTCATGCTGGTAATTCCACTGGGGGTTGTCGGTGCGGTCATCTTTACCATGCTGCGTGGCTTTGCCAATGACGTGTACTTACAGGTGGGTCTATTGACGGTCATCGGTCTGTCCGCCAAAAACGCCATTTTGATTATTGAATTTGCCAAAGAAATCCAAGAGTCGGGCAAATCCTTAAAAGAGTCGGTCATGACAGCAGCTCGTATGCGACTGCGTCCGATCATCATGACATCGCTTGCTTTTGGTATTGGCGTGGTGCCACTCATGATTGCCACAGGGGCAGGCTCTGGCAGCCAAAACGCTGTTGGTACGAGTGTGGTCGGTGGCGTTATCACGGCGACTTTCTTGGGCGTGTTCTTTATTCCGATGTTCTATGTGTGGGTGCGTTCGATTTTCCCCCACAAATATAAAAAGACAACGAATGCGGACGTTCATAACGCCTAAGCGTGGCAACCAATAGGAAGACATTGCCAAATTAGCCTGCATTGTGTATCATGACATGATTTGGGCTAATTTGGTTAAAGAGAGATATTATGAAAAATAACATAAAAACATCACGTGTGTTCATGCTAAGCACGCTTGCCTTGTTCATGACTGCGTGTAGTACCATTCCCCAAAAATCACAAAGTGTACTGGCTCAGCCAAAAGTGCCTGTAGAGTTGCCTTATGAAGTGCTTGATGTTAATACAACCATCAGCACGCCTGAGGCACCAAGTTTGGCAGGCATGCGTTGGCAAGATTTTTATGCCGACCCTAAATTAAAAGCCTTGATTGAAATGGGTCTGACTCACAATAAAGACTTACAATCAGCCATCTTGGCGGTGCAAAGTGCCAGGGCTCAGTATCAGATCACCAATGCCAATGCCTACCCCAATATTGGCGTATCGGGCGGGGCAACTCGTGGGGCAGATGCTCGTGATAGAAATCCTAGCACCAATTATAATGTTGGACTTGCTCTGTCAAGTTATGAGCTTGATTTGTGGGGTCGGGTTGCTAGTGCCAAAGAAGCAGCACTACATGACTATCTGGCACAAAATTCCGCCAAAGACGCGGCTCAAATTTCTATCATCTCAGCAATCGCCCAAGGCTATGTCAATCTTAGCTATGTCATGGCACAACGTCAGCTCGCCCTAGAAACGTTAAAAACCCGTGAGCATTCGCTATTCATTAACAATAAGCGTTTTGAGGCGGGCATTGATGCCAAATCAACCAGTCTGCAAGCCGAAGCGTCGCTAGAATCTGCCAAATTGGCAGTCTATCAGGCGGATACCAATATCTTAAAAACAAAAAATGCCTTACAGTTATTATTGGGAACCCCGATACCTGTGGAGCTATTGCCTGATTTAGGCGTAAATAACATCACCACGCAAAGTCTATTTAGTACGGGTCTGCCCAGTGAGTTGTTATACTATCGTCCTGACATCGTCCAAGCTGAACATCGCCTAAAAGCAGCAGGAGCGAACATCAATGTGGCTCGTGCTGCCTATTTTCCTAGCATTAGACTATCAAGCAACATCGGCTATGGCTCCACTGATTTGGGGGATTTGTTCAAATCAGGGGCGTTTAGTTGGTCAGTGGGTCCATCTATTAGCTTGCCAATTTTTGATGCAGGATACAGACGTGCTAATTATGAAGTCGCACAAATCGGTCAAAAGCAAGCCTTGGTGAATTATGAAAAAACCATTCAAACGGCATTTAAAGAAGTCTCTGATGTGCTTGCTACCCGTGCCACCATGGAACATCAGCTAAACTCACAGTATCGCCTACAAAAAAATTATCAAGAAACCTATAACATTGCCCACGCACGTTTTCGCTCGGGGCTTGATAATTATCTTAATGTGCTAGATGCTGAGCGTTCGCTTTTTGCCAATCAACAAAGCATTTTGAATTTGGAATTACAAAAAATTCTAAGTCAGATTGAGCTTTATCAAGTATTAGGTGGGGGAGCGACACTCTCGGCTGAGCAGATTACAAACTTTAATAAACAGCGTGAGGCCATGCAGACGGCAAGTCTTGCTACTGCTGAGCAGTTGGCAAATGCCCAAATTAAAGGCGCTAATACTGCCACCAGCCCAGAGCTTGTACAGCCTGAGCCTAATAATATCAGTGTGGTAGAGCCATCAAATGTAGGTGGTGTGGCAACGAAGCTTGCCACGACCAATGATGCAGAAGTGAGTACTGGCACACCCACTGTGCAGGATGAGTCTACACCAACTCCGTAATAGTCATTAAAGTACAAAATCCGTAATCTGGCTAGGCTGCGGATTTTTAGTTACAGCTAACAAAATTGAATTTTACTACGGAAACCGTTCGCCCTGAGCTATGCCTGCGGGTCGGTTTCCGTCATGGTTCGACTTATCTCACCACGAACGGAAACCGTAGCACTTTTTCATTTTATAGAGTGTAACAACAGCCATCTTAATACTTTTCCCGCACCACTTCTTGATTAGGCTCGCTTTTGGCAATTTTATCCAAGGCTTCATCAATGTCATCACTATCGGCTTCGGGTTCATCTTGGATGAGCGTGGCGATGGGGTGATATTGAAATTTACCATAAACAGGAAAATGGTCAGAGCCAATGTTGGGCAATACCTGAATGTCTTTTACCATAAAATCATGACTGTGAAAAATATGGTCAAGAGGCCAGCGAAATAGCGGATAGTTGGCATGAAAGGTGTTAAACAATCCCCGTCCTTTGCGTGGGTCGAGCAGTCCACTGATTTTTTGGAACAGCTGTGAGGTCGATGACCATGCCACGTCATTTAAATCGCCAAACACAAGTACAGGCTCGTCCATAAACTCAATCTCACGCCCAACCAGTAGTAGCTCGGCGTCTCGGTCGGTGGCAGTGGCAGACTCGGTGGGGCTAGGGGGCATGGGGTGCAGGCAGTAGATATAGACCCATTCGTTTGAGCGAAGTTTGAGCTTGGATTTGATAGAAGGGATGTCGTCCGCCACCCAGTGGCGAATCTCGCTGTCGGATAACTCCAAACGGCTATACAAATGCATGCCATATAAGTTATCAAGAGGGATTTTGATGGTGTAGTGGTAGTCGTGTGCGGTGAGTGTATCAAGATGGTCTTGCCACCATGCATCACTTTCTAAGGTAAGGACAATGTCGGGTTGGTAATGGTGGATTTGTTCGAGCAGTAGATGGGCTTGGCGATTGTCGGTTAGGACGTTGGCGATCAGTAGTGACAGCGTTCGCTCATCATCGGTGCCATGATAAATGGCAACTTCGGGCGTACGCAGGCGAGTGTAGGCGATGATTTGACTGGCTTGATAAATAAGACATAAGCCGTTGATGAGAGCCAGTAACCAAAATGCTTGATGGTGGGTGCTGGCAAATATCGCATTAATCGGCAGGCAAATCAAGCTGACGATGGCAATTTGCAAGCGGGGAAAGTCAAAAATGCGAAAAACCCAGTGGTCATGCTTGATTAAGGGCAGGAGAGTTGCGACCACTGGCAATAGCATGAATGAAAGCCAAGCATAATCTAATACTGTCAAAGCCACCACACCGCCCTTATTATTATCAATAAAAAAGGTTAGTATAACAAATTTTAATCAATAAACAAAGGGCGGGGCAGTCTTGTTGGATTAGGTTAATGCTAACTGTGCCAAAATATCATCATTATCCTGCCCCAATGTTGGCGGGGGACGTGTGTAAGTGGCAGGCGTGGCAGAGAGTTTGATGGGGTTGCCCAGTACCTTGATGGGACTGTCATCAAAACTGACAACCATTCGCCTGTCATGGGTTTGGGGGAGATTTAGGGCTTCATCAATGCTGTTGATAGAACCACAAGGTACGCCATGTTGTTCTAATAGATTTAGCCAGTGGGAGCGAGTTTGGGTGTTAAATACCGCCTGCATGAGCGGTACCAAATGCTCACGATGGGTAACACGGTTTGGGTTGGTTGCAAATCGCTCATCATCATGCCAAGACTGCCCTAATGCTTGACAAAGCTTAATAAACTGTCCATCATTACCACACGCCACGATAAAATGCCCATCGCTTGCCCCAAAGACTTGATAAGGCACGATACTGGCATGAGCATTACCCAGCCGTGGCGGTCTGCCCCCTATGGCAAGGTGATTCATGCCGACATTGCCAAGCATGGCAAGCGACGAATCAAAAAGTGCCACATCAACCTGCTGCCCGACCCCTGTGTGTGCGAGCATAAAGGGCGATTAATATGCCAATCGTCAGCTGTAACCCTGAAAACAAATCCACCACCGCCACGCCGACTTTTTGGGGTTGTCCATCAGGTTCGCCTGTGATGCTCATGAGTCCTGACAAGCCTTGAATGATGTAATCATAACCTGCCTTGTGAGCGTCCACGCCTGTCTGTCCAAAGCCTGTCAAGGACGCATAGATAAGGCGGCGGGGATTGATGGCTTTTAGACTGTCGTAATCCAAGCCGTATTTGGCAAGATTGCCCACTTTAAAATTTTCAACCAAAACATCGGCGTCTTTTACCAATGCCTTAATGACTGCTTGCCCATGTTCACTGGTGATGTCAAGGGTTAAAGAGCGTTTGTTGCGATTGATGGTGGCAAAATAAGCACTGGTTGTCTGACCATGCTCATCCACAAAATTGGGCGGATTCCAATGGCGAGTTTCATCACCGACATGGGGGCGTTCTATCTTAATCACGTCCGCCCCAAAATCCGCCAAAATCTGTGTGGCGGACGGAGCGGCCAAGACACGAGATAAGTCAATGACCTTAATGCCATCTAAGGCGTTTGGCGTGATATTCATGGTCGTCCTTAATGTTTTAATAAAGTGTGATAAAGCTAAGGGCGAAAACCGCTTCGCCCTTAAAAATGGAGTCTGATGAGCGATACTTATGAAAATGCCTGTAAATCAGTAATGGCACGCCCTAATATCAAGGCGTGAATGTCGTGCGTGCCTTCATAGGTATTGACCGCTTCTAGGTTCATGACGTGGCGAATCACATGAAATTCATCATGAATGCCATTACCACCATGCATATCACGAGCGGTACGAGCGATATTTAGGGCTTTACCGCAGTTGTTGCGTTTGATGAGTGAAATCATGGGCGGGGCAACTTTATCATCGTCAATCGAACGTCCTACCTGTAAGGCGGCGTGCAGTCCAAGCGTGATTTCGGTCATCATATCAGCAAGTTTTAGTTGAACCAGCTGAGTGTTAGCAAGGGGGCGGTCAAACTGCTTGCGTTCTAGGGTGTAGGTGCGTGCAGCATGAAAACAAAACTCTGCCGCACCCATCGCTCCCCATGCGATACCGTAACGGGCTTTATTTAGACAGCCAAAAGGTCCTTTTAGACCGCGAATGTCAGGAAAGGCATTTTCTTCGGGTACGAATACCTTGTCCATGACTATCTCGCCTGTGATGGACGCACGCAGGGAGAATTTGCCGTCTATTTTGGGGGCGGATAGACCTTTCATGCCCTTGTCTAGGATGAATCCACGAATCTCACCATCATCGTCTTTTGCCCAAACCACGAAGACATCCGCCACAGACGAGTTGGTAATCCACATTTTAGAGCCTGTGAGTTCATAACCGCCTGCGACTTTTTTGGCACGGGTTTTCATGCCAGCAGGGTCAGAGCCTGCGTCAGGTTCGGTCAAGCCAAAACAGCCGATGTACTCGCCTGTGGCAAGTTTGGGTAGGTATTTTTCTTTTTGAGCTTCGGTGCCGTAGGCATATACCAACCGAACCCAA
>NZ_MXAP01000161.1 GCF_002027555.1 Moraxella equi | reverse complement strand
GCCTTATTTTTTTATGATTACTTTACAAAATCAAACCTTCACCCTGATTGAGTTGGTTCAACACACCATCGATGTTATTTGAATATATGTCAGCGATTGCTATTTTTTCAAACATCTCATCCTTGCCATCAATATCAATCATCATCGTAATATTTTTGGCACCTGATTTTTCAAAATGAATATAATCACCAAAATTGTCCATGATTGATTTGTCAGCAAAAAGTCCTGTTAGATCAATCTTATCTCCTTGCTTTAGATCAAAATCAGCAATTTTATCAAATCCAATCTGGCTGACATCTACCACCAAATCCACGTCCAAAGAGAACACAAAAGTGTCCGCTCCTGCACCTCCTTGCAAATAATCATCGCCAGCACCACCATTTAAGATGTCATCGCCGTTACCGCTATTTAGGGTGTCACTGCCATTACCGCCATCTAAAACATCGTTGCCAGTACCTGTCGTAACACGATCATCGCCATCTTGACCATAGACTTCAGTTTTGCCGCCAGTAGCGTTGAAAACATCGTTGCCAGCACCCAGATGGGCAACGCTCTGAGATTTCCATTGCGCTATATTATGATTATCGTTATTATCTGTACCGTGATAGGTGGCAACTTTTGTTGCCACCAGTTCGGCAAGGCTGACTGTCTGGTCAGCAAATTCGAAGTTTTCAATATGATAAGAGTCACCGTGCTGGAAGTTTTGAATGGTAACACTATTTAAGTCTGATGTTTTAAGGATTAAATCTTGACCTTTTAACAAGACTTGAACTGCAGACAGATTAACATCTGTAAAACGGATGGTGTCTTAATGGCGTTCTTTAGAGACATTTGAATCAGAGTCATGAATGATGTCATTACCATAATCACCACTAAAGATGTAAGTGTCATTACCGTTATTCTGACCCGAATTGCTTAAATAATCATCGCCAGCACCACCATTTAAGATGTCATCGCCGTTACCGCCATTTAGGGTGTCGTTACCATCTTGACCAAATAGGAGGTCAGAATTTTTAGTTCCAGTCAACCGATCATTACCAGCACCTGCAAACACAGCACCGCCATTTAAATGATTATCTTGTGCATCGCCCATCTTAATTGGTAATTCTCTATCAATCTTAAAATCAATACCATTTATCCAACCATCCAATTCATGTTTTGGCACGCTAGATACAACATGCTCTATCAAATTAACCAACTTATCTCTGCCAACAATGTTAGGTCGTGTTTGCACTTGAAGATAAGCAAAATACTCCATGATATCGCCAAAGGCAGACATTGCGGTTTGACCACCTACATCTAACCTTGCCTTAAAGTCGCTTACCAGTCGATTAATGTCCAAACCAAACAGAAGATTACCATCTTTGACATCTACCACAATATCTATCAAATCGCCATAACGATTCTGAACAGTTTGCGGATAGAGTCCACTATAAACAGACTTAATCAGCCTATCATAAGTATCATTGATAATTTTGGTTGTTTTTTCAAAGTCTTTGACGTTAGCATAAAACATGTTATCTGTTTTTGTGCTCATGAAACTATCGATAACACCAATTTTATATTTGATTTTATCAAACTCTGCCATGCCTATTGTATCAATTATTGTATACCAACCGAACTT
>NZ_MXAP01000160.1 GCF_002027555.1 Moraxella equi | reverse complement strand
GGGTTCGGTTGGTATAGCTGTCTATCTCTTTGAGTTTTGAGCCTGTAATCCGACCCCGTTCACGCTCCAAGAGCGGTATGCGTTTGAGCATGGCTCTAACCTGTGTTAGACTAGGCAAGCCCAAATCCGTGCCATGTGCTTTGATATGCTCATATCGCCACAGCTCATAGCACCGAGACACGGACAAGCCATTGGGGTTGCGATAGATTTTTAAAAAATCAGGGAGCCACAAAGCCGACAACACATTCATCTTTGGGCGACCTTGCTTATTTGGACTCATGACCGCAAGCACCTCACTGGCACTACCACATCGGCGAGCTTCTATGACCCACTCATGTAGGTTACGCACGCCCACCCCGACCTTTCCTGCACGAGCCTTTGCATTTTCGCAGACGGTGTTGTAGTCAGTTGCCCCCTCTATGGGTAACGCCCCGATACGAGACAGCTTACTGACATGCTTAATGGCTTTATCCTGAGTGCCAAGCTCGTCAGCATAACGTTCCACCAGCATTGCCATTAGCATTCGGCTGTCAGCGATACGTCTTTGTTTGTGGTTTAGGCTGTCAATGTCTCTCTCGCCACGCACCATCACAGCTTTTGGGATATCGGCAACCATAAGAGCTTTTAACTCACGGGCTTTGATTTCCGCTTGTACTTTCTTGGGCAGACCGTCAAAGGCATATTCAAGACCACCGCCTTTGCCCTGTCTTTTGCGACCGACCCAATTTTCTTTTTGTGCCAAACGCTTAATGTTTCGTTCGCTTGAACCGTTCACACAGCCAAGTTCAGCTAATTCTTTTGCAGAATAATGGGTTTTCATATCACCCCCAATTCAGCCTTTAACTCGTCAATGTTTTTGGTGCGTTGTACCTTTTTATTGTTTTGTTCTTGGTAAAAAGGAAACATTCGCTCAAAACAACAACCACCAGCCACCGCTACCGCTTTGGCAATGCGTTCACTACCACGACCGCTACGGATAACACCTGCCACCGATTGTGGACGCACGCCCAACGCTTCGGCAACTGTACTGGCATTATGTCCACGCGATTTTAATGCTTGATAAATTTCATTAGCTTGCATAAAATAACCTGTTTAATTAACCTTAAATTTTTACCTGCAACAATGAAATGCGATAGCTACCAAACTTCATTGACTGTATTTTAGTACAATATATTTTACTTGTCAATAAAATTTTACAAGTAAAAAAGGAGTTTTCTATGTTTGATTTACAAGAAGTCGCCATAAGGCTAGTAGAAGAAAGGGCTAGACACAGTTTTAGCCAAAATGCACTTGCCGAAAAAACAGGCAAAAGTCGCCAGCAGTACATCAATTATGAGACTGGGCGTAGTGAGATGACGGTTGGGTTTTTGTATGAACTCAACCAACTTGGCTTTGACATTCACTACATCATCACAGGGGTTCGTAATGCTGATATTAAAAAGCCCACAAGCGAACCAACAGGACAAATCAACAACATTCAAGGTAATGTTTCTGGCGTAATTACAGGTGCTGGCTCAACTGTACACCAAGTCAATACCAATCAGCACATCACACGCACCAAAGCAGAAGTCAAAGCAGGTATTGAACACATTACAGACGAACAAAAAGCCAATCTGCAACGACTGGTTAATGAGATTGTGGAATTGGAAGGTAAATACCGAACGACGGGTTCAGCTAAAAATCATCAAGCAGTTTGGCGTTCATTGAATGCTAAATTAAAGGTAACTTCTTACCACCTTATCCCACTTGATAAATATGAAACTGCGAGAAAGCATTTGCAAAGCTGGATAGGGAGATTAAATTCATCAAAAACCGCCACCAAAAAGAACTCTGACGGTGTACGAAAAAGTCGCTATGCTTATGTCCATACCAACTTAAAAAAATTTGAGTTAGATGAATGGTTTAGAGAGTATCTACAAGATAAACACGGTGTACTTAGTATGACAGAGCTTGATGATAAACGCCTAGACCAAGCCTATCAAGCTGTTGCCTATCAAGTTCGTAAATTAAGTAAGTAACTTAGACAAACCAGAAACAAACTTAGACAATCCTTGTCCAAGTTTGTTGTGGGATTTTTTCTGAGTTTTATTTATAAGTAATTGATTTTTATTACAATTTTTAAACTCGGACAAAGTTTTTAAGATTTAGATTTTGTCTAAGTTTAACAAACCTAACTTGGACAAGTTTGTAGGTTAGCCCGTAGGTTGGGTTGAACGATAGTGAAACCCAACAGTATGTCCCCTACAATCCTAAGAAAATGCCACTGTCTTAATTGACAAATCCAAAAACACAGCCAAAGACGGCAGGATTTATGTGATACGCATTGGCGAACAGTTATATGTTAAACGCACCCAATGGCTACCGACAGGGCTACGGCTCATCAGCGACAACACCATTTACGACCCCATAGACCTATCAAAAGCCGACCTAGACAGCTCCGACATTGAAGTCTATGGGCAAGTCGTCCACATCAGCTACGACTTACCCCACTAGCCCTGCCACACCCACAAAAAAAGCGACCCATTAAGGTCGCTTTTAAAATTGTTTAAACACCGTTTAAACGCCTATCAAATATGCACATATTTTTATCATTTTTCTATCATTTTTGATTGTTTTTTCTCATTTTGGATTTGGGCTTTTATCTGCATAATTGGCTTGCTTGTCCTACCCTAGCCCTTGCCATTATTGGTCTTGGCTCGCCAGTCTCTTCCATATTCACTTATGCAGATTTAATCAGTACCTCATAATATAAAAACACAGAATCACTGCCATCACAAGCAAAGGCATGAATACAGCCCTCACCTTCAAATAAGTTTCTAAATTTATAATAACTCATTTTTGCGGTTTTATTTTCCTCTAAAAATATCACCACACTACCATTGGGTTTGATACCAAAACCAACTTTCCCTGAATTCTTGGGTAAAGTGTTTAATTTCCGAAACTTCTTAGAGCTTCTTTGCAACAGATATTTTTTATGCTCTGGTTTAGGCTCTCCATATAATACAACATCTTTTAAATCACTTTTGGTATACACATTTTTTTCTCCATAAAGTAGCTTGTTGACAATCAAAGGACATAATCCTCCTACCCCCGTATAATACTGTGTCGTTGGGTCTCCTTCTTTTGCCACCCATCGATAATCAAGGGTTTGGGAGATGCTCCAAAGCCCAGATGAAGGCATACCATAAACCTCATCATTGGCAAGAATAGACAGTCCTTGATTGGCATTTGTACCAATGTTATAGCCATACCATTGCCCATTAATGCACGCATCAAAATCCCCCATTTTTTCTGAAGATGCTCGGTGAACCGTGCTACTAAAAGGGTCGGGTAAATATATGCCATATTGCACAATGGGTGTCATTCTAACCTTTTTTCCTTTTAAAATCACTTTATGTACACCCGTCTCTTTAAAAAATACATAGTCAATTTTGCTCATCAGACAGAATCCTTAAAATTTAATTGAGACTCAGAAATCTTTTGATAAAATTCTGCAAATTCTGACTGCTCCCACTTTAAGGTATGAATATGCTCCAAAACAATCAAATATCTATTTAACCCATTCATAAGTATCACATTGGCATTATCCTGACCAAATCTTGTGACATAGTCTTTCTTTAATTGATTTAGATTCTCAAATTGCTGGGATAACGAATGCGAAGTATCAGCCATGCTTCCAACAATCGTTAACTCATTTTCAATCTGATAATCAATACCATCTATAGTTATTGTCTTTGAGCTTGCAATATTCGTTGGTGGTATGTAATAAATTTTATTATCAAGTGACAGCCAAAATTCTTGGATTTTAATGTTATCAATAAATAATTCCCCGCATTCAGAAAATCCACCCTGTTTTTCAATACAACCCAAAATACCTAAACTGGCTGTTAGTTGGTTTGGTGTCAATTTTACTTTTTCCAGTTCTGATAAATCGGGTTTTAATAAGATGTTTGGTAGTCTAAATGACACTTTTTCTCCACTCATCATCACCTTCTCATTGCTCTTGACTTGGAAGGTTTTTGGGGTGGTGATGAAGATGCCGTGTTCGTTGATGAGTAGTTTAGAGCCTGCTACCATAGATGGTCTCCTTTGGGATTTAACTTAGTAGGTGTTTGGAATGTGTTCAAAATAATAGCCAGTAGATGCACCAAAGTATACATGAAAATCCATACTGCTGTCACCAAGAGTGTGGGTTTTTTTGAAAATAGGTTTAATGAGTCTTAGGTAATGCGATATGCAAGACAACTCATCAACAAACTCCTTGACAGGCTTTATGCTTTTTTGGAGCTGTTGTAATTCTAGGAGTATGTTTGTTGGGTCTGTGTGTTTGGCACTGAGTATGCTTATGCTGTTATCCTCGAATCTCTCTATGCTATCGGTGTGTATGCTATATAGTCTAGGTCCTGTGTCTAGCAGTAATGAGCAGTATATTGTGGTTAGCTGAATTTGCTCCACCAATGCTGGAGAGTTTTTAAAATGTGCCAAATAAACATCGCTAACCTTGGCAAGCTGTCGTCTTAACTCATGAAGCTCCTGGTTGCTTGCTATGGTATCAAAGACCATGTCTGACAGTTGGCTAATGCCATTGGCGGTACGGACATTTTGATGACTGTCCAGTGTCAGTTTAGGCAGTCGCTTGTGAGGATGTGGCTTTATACGACCGTCATCAGTGATGTAGAAACTTGATGTGTCACTGACGACCACGATGCTGTCTTTGGCTTGTATGGCGATGATAAAAGTCATAGTACGCCCTAATCAATATCTATGATGACATGGGGGTTTTCTTTGGGTTGCCCAAGCCAACTGTTACGCCCTAGTGGGTGCGAAGTGTCTAGGCGACTGGGGTGGATGTCGTCTTTATCGACAATGATTTTGATGTCAAATTGATAGCTGTGTTTGGTGTATCGGACGACCCATCTGATGAGTTTATCAAATAGATGCCCTCCTTTTAAAAAGTCCAAATATTTGGCAGTGCTCACAGGCCCGATGATGACTCGAAATTTTTGAGTGGCATCAAAATAATGTGTACCAATCAAAAGTCCTGAACCTAAAGGTTCTAAAAGTTGAGAGGAAAGGGTGGTCGTGTGTGCTTCGGCAGGAATCCATTCGCCAACATTTTCTTCTATCTGTATGGGTGTGTCAAAGTAGCCACTGAGTATCTCGATGAGGTTGTGTGTGGGCATATTTTGATTGAGTAGTAAGCTAGAATAGTAAAACTGGCTGTATTTTAACAGTCCCTCCATGCCTTCATCAGCCAAAGGCTGGTTGCCAACAAAGCCAGCGATGTGCTCACTAAATAGAGGGTTGCTCTTGTTGTCAAGCATGACCGCAGGTTCTGAGCTAAGCCACGCTTTATAAAATAGGCTGATTAGACGATGATGAAAGATGTCTAAAAAATCATTAAAGGTATGATCTTTTTCGTGTAAATTCTTCTCATAAATCGCCTCGGATAGGTGCAAGGGTAGGGCACCGTTTGTCCCTAGCATGCCAAAGCCTTTTATCTTGACTTTGAGAAATTTACCCTGTGAGATGATTTGGTGTACTTGTCGCTCCTGAAATGATAGTTTGGCAAGCTGTCCAAATCGCACATTGTGCTCTGTTAGTTGCACTTCGTCTCCGATGTTTTTGGTGAGATTGGCATGCAGATGTAAATATCTAAGTAGAGCAAACAGTTGCATGTCATCGGTGTTTAAAGGGGTTGCTTGAACTGAGATATCAGATGACATGACTACTCCAAAGAACTCAATGTGGCAATAATTTCACTTTTTTTATTGCGTAATGTTAGTTTGGTAAAATGATTGATGGGTGAATACCCTTTTAGATGACTGAGCAAAACACAGCCCCAAATATAAGGATGGGCATGACTCATGACTGCCTCATCTATGATGATTTCAAAATGTAAGCCATTTAAGGGGATGAGCTTGCGATTGCGTTTGTGGCTTTCGTGAGTTTTGCAGGCTGTAATGCTAATGATTGCATCAATCTGTGCTTTAAAAGATTGATTTTTTGACATTTCATGAATGGTCAGCAGACTGTCTTTGATATGGTTGGTTAGTGATTCTACATTATTCAAATCATCAATGATGAAATTAGAGGCGATTAGATTCATCAGTCGCCACTGGGCGACAGTGTGAGAGGGTGAGTCCAGAGGTTCGGTGAAACGACACTGCCTGACGATTTTGGTGCTCTTGAATCGGTCATCGAGCTGCAAATCTTCATCAAGCGTCCAGCTGATGTCTCTGACCAGACTTCGGTTGCTACACCAAGCCTCAACCGATAGTTGATTTAGGTCGTGCTGAGTGATGTGCTGATATTGATTGGTGATGGTAACATAGCATTCATTACCCTTGTAGGAGTTGTTCGTAGAGGCTAGTTGGTTTGAGCGATAGGTGTCAGTATAAAAGCCAACATCTTGGGTGTTCTCCAAGGTGTGATAACCATCAACTTTGTAGATGGGTTCAAAAGATTTTATTTTGGTATTGACTGAATTAAATCCTTCTATGGATTTGATGGAGATGATTTCAAAATCTTTGGCTCTGATTTTGTCCATGACGATGTGTTGTTCGTTGGTATTTTGGTTGATGACAAAACGTGTTTTTTTGATAAAATGATTGCTAATAATCATGCTGTTTAGGTCTAGACAATCATGGGTGAGATATTTTTCAATATTATCAGAAAAGTCACTTAAACCAAACGATAAAGTAAATTCCACCATGTCGTCAGAGGAGGTTTTTTTATGTCGTTTTAGGCAATCTGTTATGATAGCCTGTAAATCGTTTATGGTAAAGAACAAGGTCTTTTCAGGCAGTATGCTATATTCCACCACATCTTTTAAATGGCTGATTTTTCTATCATTGGATATGTCAAGATTAAAATCCATGCCAGTAAGCTTAATTTTGGGGGAGTAGATGTTTTTATGGTCTTTTTGACTGACACTAAGAGAAGTGGCTTTGGTTGATAGGTGATATAATAGCTCTGTGGCGGTATAATGGTCGGTATTTTTGATGTAAAAATGAATACAAGAAAAGTCAATATCCTTAATGGATAGTGTTTTTGGAAAGCTAAAAATGATGTCTAATTTGGCTTTTTGGCGTTCTTGGGAGAGGTAATTGTTTTTAAAGGTCTTGATGTAATTGACTTTTTGGATATGAAAAGGAGTGATTTGTAGCGGATGACAGGTAGAAAAATTGCAGGTAGCTGTATTCTTTTTTTTGGCATGCGTGAATACGGAGCTCTGAGCAGGAATGATAAAGGGGGAGTTCTCATTGGTGTAACAAGAGACGATGGCACAGCTGGGTATGACCTTATTAAAACTTGGTTGGATGACTTGAAAGATGTGTTCTAGAAATTTGGGGTATTGCTCATCGATTTTTAGATTGATGCGAGCAGTTAAGAAGCTCACTGCTTCAATCAATCTTTCAACATAAGGGTCTTCTATCTCTGGTGCTAATAATCCAAGATGTCCAGCCACAGCAGGATGCTCTTTGGCAAATTCTTTACTGGCTTCACGAAAATTTTTTAGTTCTTGATGGTATTTTTCCAAAAAGTTGCGGTTCATGACATGCTCCTAGATATTATGTTGGGTTAAAACTGCCTGTTTCTAAGTCTAGTTTGGTGGTTAATACAAATCGCTCGGGATGTGGGCTTGAGCGTATTAGCCCTGTGATTTGTATGCTTACTTGATTGTGTAGGATGTCATCGGCGTGCTTTGTTAGGCATTTTACCTCCAAGCTCTCTGGCAGTATCCGACTTTCAAAGGCTCTGATGGATGCGGTGATGTTGCTCTCTACATCAAGCCAGTTAATCTCTGAGGCTCTTTTACCTGATAAGGGGTGTATGCCATAATTCATGACACAGTGATAGGTTTCGTTTTGGCTAAAATAAGCGTGGTTGTCTGTGTAGTAACTTGCGGTATTCAATAAAGAGAGCAAATCCCGAATCACAAACTCTCTTAACTGACTGTGAGAGATGCTAGCACCAGAGGTGTGCTGCATGAGCCTGTCATAGATACTTGCGGTATTGTTTGCCATGAGTTACCCTCTTGTGATGACATCAATATCAAGCAGGGGGATATCCACATCGCCTGATGTCAATGTCTTTTGACCGTTTGCCCATGATAATTTAGACATTTGTTCCCATTGGGTGCGTTTGTTTTGTTTGATGTCTTCTGATACCTCGGTTAAAATAGGATATCTGGCAGGTATAAAGGCTGAGATTTCCTGTTGGTTTTGCAGGGTTATTTTGGCACGTCGCCACAAAATATCTGTTAGTACTTCGTGTCGCCAAAAATGAATGGATTGGATGTTATTGGTGGGTAGCCAGTAGTAATGAGCATCCACAAATATCTCAAAGACACTAGACAATCTAAAATCACTGTCAATCCATGAATCTTGATAGTTCTGTTCGTCATATGTGGTGATGGTTGCCCAAAAGTCGCACTCATCAATGAGCTGGCTGAAAATATCAACCATATTATCGTTACTGTCATAGAAGGCTTGTAATAACAGGTTCTGATTGCCATGAAAAGCTGTATCGGGGTAAGCAAGTGGTGCTTTGGTGTTTTTAAACACTGCGTCTCGCTGTATCTCGCAAAGAATATTTTGTTTAAGTAGGGATTTGACGTGTGGGTCGTTATGAATTTTTAGAAAATTATCGGTGGTGCTCAAGGCTTTTTGCCAATCCGCTTCTAGGCAATAACATTGAATGAGTGCCAGTCTGGCATTTAGGTTCATGGGGTCTTTTTTAAGCTGGCTAATGAGTGTCTCTATATGGTGGGTGATGTGATCAATAATCATAAAACGACCTATACTGATATAAAAACACAACCTAATATTA
>NZ_MXAP01000016.1 GCF_002027555.1 Moraxella equi | reverse complement strand
TTAGTTGAGAGTGGGGTAACGCAATGATTTGTAGATGTAGGGGTGTGCTGAGCACGCCTAATAAAAAACAACGCCATCAAAGGGTATGCTCAGCACACCCCTACAAACTTGTTGCAAATATCAAGTTTGTGTTAGGTGTAATTAATGAGACAATATAAATGATACAAACCGATTGGGGTGATTTAGTAGCACAATTACGACTAAACTCCGAAACCTTACAATTATTAAGAGAAAACTATGGCGAACTTGAACAATTCTGGCAAAAACCTTTGGTTATGACTTCTCAAAACTTAGCGAATGGGAAGACAAATTCATCATCAATAGCGGTAAAAGTATTGATCAAGTCCGAGATAAAATCCTTGCGTCAAAGTAAAGTTGATGCCTATAAACAAATGATGGCAATGTCGTAATTTGTTTGACTAAATAGGGCGTGCCTGCCTTTTGTATTTGCAATGAAAAATGAGAAAAATCGCATGTTTTTCAAGGAAAAAGTGAGGTTTGATAGTCATTCTATCAAACGAGCTGTTGACGATGAAAAACAAGATTTAGCCATTTTTCATGCAAAAACATTGTTTTATTTCTAAAACATTTCTATTTTTTAAATTGTGTTATAAAGGTTCAATACGCCCTAATCTTCTTGGTAAAAATAAGCACACGCCACTTACTGATTCATGATAAGCCAAAATGCCAATGGCTAATCACAACCAAACTTACCCCAATGACAAAGACAGTTTCATACTGTCTTTTTTATTATTCACCTACCCCCAAAGTAGCATTTGCTCCCTGTCTTATTCATCATTAGGATAAGCGAAAAGTTGCCCGATTCCCCTTAAAATAATCCCAAATCTTAAAATTTCCCTAAGGGGGCAACATGAGTGCAAAAAATGAACTAAAAGGCGGGGGCGTGATTCACGACTGGCGACCCGAAGATGACGAGTTTTGGGAAAATGGCGGTAAACAGACCGCCAGTCGCAACCTATGGATTTCTATTCCTGCTCTACTGCTAGGCTTTGCGGTGTGGGTGATTTGGTCGGTGGTGGTCGTGCGTATGCCTGACGCGGGCTTTAATTTTACCAAGGACCAGCTGTTTTGGCTTACTGCCTTACCTGCCTTATCAGGGGCGACTTTGCGGATTTTTTATTCGTTCATGGTGCCTGTGTTTGGCGGTCGGCGGTGGACGGCTCTGTCCACGGCAAGTCTGCTGATTCCCATGCTGTGGATGGGCTTTGCCCTACAAAACCCCAATACGCCATTTAGCATCTTTGTCATCATAGCCCTGCTTTGTGGATTGGGTGGGGGTAACTTTTCGTCTAGCATGTCCAACATCTCGTTTTTTTATCCCAAATCCAAGCAAGGTACGGCTTTGGGGCTAAATGCAGGGCTTGGTAACTTAGGCGTCTCTACCGTGCAGTTTGTCGTGCCTGCGGTCATCGGCTTGTCAATCATCGGCACAGGCGTGACACTTGACAATGGCAAGAGCCTATATCTGCACAACGCCGCCTTTGTGTGGGTGCCGTTTATTGCACTTATGGCGATACTGGCGTGGTTTTTTATGAATGACTTATCGTCCGCCAAAGCGTCTTTTAAAGACCAGTCCATCATTTTCAAACGCTATCACAACTGGGTCATGTGCATACTGTATCTTGGCACGTTTGGCTCGTTCATCGGCTTTTCGGCGGCGTTCCCCATGCTTATCAAGCAGTCTTTTGCTGATGTTGACCCGCTAAAAGTTGCTTTTTTGGGCCCGTTGGTCGGAGCGATGTTCCGTCCTGTTGGGGGTTGGCTCGCTGACAAGATGGGCGGAGCTAGGGTGACGTTTTTTAACTTCATTGTTATGGCGGCAGCGACCATTGGCGTGATTGTCTTTTTGCCAAAAGATGGCACAGGCGGTAGTTTTGCAGGGTATTTTGCGTGCTTTATGGTGCTGTTTATTACCACAGGTATCGGCAATGGCTCAACGTTTCGCATGATTCCTGTCATCTTTCGCACTCTACACGAACGCAAAAACTCACCCGACCTTGTCAATGTCGCCAGAAAAGAATCGGCGGCGGTGGTCGGCTTTACAGGGGCGTTTGCTGCTTATGGTGGGTTTTTTATTCCCAAGATGTTCGGCTGGTTTGGGGCGAACAGCACGCTTATCATGCTTATCGTCTTTTATGTGATTTGCCTTGTGATTACATGGTGGTATTATAGCCGTAAAGGGGCCCAATATCCGTGCTAAGGCTGACCAAAAAAAACGCTACTTTTTTAAGTGGCGTTTTTTTTTTGCTATTTTTTGCTATTTTTCTTATAATGCGTTGGTTTTAGGCTTGGATGTACACTAGGTCTTGATAATAAAACCTAGTGTACATCCAAAAAACTTTTTTACAATTATCACAAACGTGATGATATTTGGATGTAGGGGCGTGCTGTGCACGCTTTGTGCAGTAATATCATCAAAGGGTGTGCTCAGCACACCCCTACAAACCCGTGGTAAATATGAAATTGGTTGGGTGTATTAAGGTTTAAAGTGTTGGTGTTGCTCTTATTTTGCCTGGACTGTCGGCTAATTTTTGGAAAATTTATTTTGAGAAAACACAATGAAAGACAACATAGATATAGAAAAAATTGATAGATATTTAATGCGACTTTATTATTTTGGCATTGTTGTCATCATTTCTAGTCTTGTATTAACATGCTATTATTATCTTAAAGTCGATTTTGATGACATGATAAAAAAAGTGAAGCTCATTTAATCTTTGGGTTTGTTTATTTTAACGCCTTTAAAGGTTATATAAAAAATGGCAAAAAGATTTTTCTGAAAATGATTATTTTAGCTCTCAGATGCAAAAAACCAAAAAGCCATTTAATGTCTTTGCCATTTTGTATCCACTAATACTGGTTGCTGTGATAATAGTTAATGATTTTTTTAAATAGTCTTGTAGAGTGCCTGCCACACACTGCTCAATCTTAACAATCAAAATTGACAGTTATCATCAAAAAACCCAACCCCACGCCACACCTACCCCCTTAGTATTATCCCCCTAGCCGTCAAGTTAATACCTTAATTTGGCGGTTTTCTTTATAGTAAGCTCATCAATTTAGCCAAAAACTTTTTAAGTTTAGCCAACCCACAAGGGGGATTTATGAGCCATTTATTAGACCAATTCCGTTTTTTTAAGAAAAAAACGGGCGAATACGCTGACGGACACGGCGAGATTCGTGATGAAAATCGTGATTGGGAGAACAGCTACCGCAGTCGTTGGCAGTTTGACAAAATCGTCCGCTCAACTCATGGCGTGAACTGTACAGGCTCATGCTCATGGAAAATCTATGTCAAAAACGGGCTGGTAACTTGGGAGACTCAGCAAACCGACTACCCACGCACACGCCCCGACCTGCCCAACCACGAACCTCGTGGCTGTCCCCGTGGCGCGTCTTATAGTTGGTATATGTACTCTGCCAACCGTGTCAAATACCCCAAAGTGCGTAAACCCTTGCTAAAACTTTGGCGTGAAGCCAAGGCGACCCACAAAAACCCTGTGGACGCATGGGCGAGTATCGTTACCGACCCCGCCAAAACCGCACAATACAAATCCAAGCGAGGCATGGGGGGCTTTGTCCGCTCGTCATGGAATGAAGTGGTGGAAATCATCGCCGCCGCCAATATCTACACCGCCAAGACCTTTGGTCCTGACCGTATCATTGGCTTCTCGCCCATTCCTGCCATGAGTATGATTAGCTATGCCGCTGGCTCTCGCTATTTGTCGCTCATCGGTGGGGTGTGTTTGTCGTTTTATGACTGGTATTGCGACTTACCGCCTGCGTCTCCGATGACGTGGGGTGAGCAGACAGACGTGCCAGAAGCTGCCGACTGGTACAACTCTGACTATATCATCGCATGGGGGTCAAACGTACCGCAGACCCGTACCCCTGACGCTCACTTTTTTACCGAAGTGCGTTATAAAGGCACAAAAACTGTCGCCATCACGCCTGACTATGCCGAGATTGCCAAGCTGTGCGACCTATGGCTAAACCCAAAACAAGGCACAGATGCAGCGTTGGCTCAGGCGTTTTGTCATGTGATTATCAAAGAATTTTATCTAAAAAACCCAAGTGCCTACTTTACCGACTATGCCAAACGCTACACCGATTTGCCCATGCTTGTCATGGTCGAAGGCGAAGGACAATCGGCAAGAGCAGGGCGATTCCTGCGTGCGTCTGACTTGGTGGACAACCTAGGTCAAGACAACAACCCCGAGTGGAAAACCATCGCCATCAATAATAATGGCGAGTTGGTGTCGCCTTATGGGGCGATTGGCTACCGTTGGGGCGAGAGCGGTCGTTGGAACTTGGAGAGTAAAGAAGGTACAAACAACACAGACGTGGATTTGGCTTTGACCCTAAAAGGCTCAGGCGAGACGGCAACGGTTGGCATGGACTACTTTGGCGGTGATGAACACCCTTATTTTACCGCCGCTGAAGGGGACAATATCCAGTACAAAAATGTGCCTTGCAAAACGCTCACACTAGCCAATGGCGAAACAGTCAAAGTGGTAACAGTCTTTGATTTAATGCTTGCCAATCTTGGCGTGGACAATGGCGTGGGCGGTCAGCACGTAACTGATGATTATAATGATGAAACCGTGGCAGGCACGCCTGCTTGGCAAGAGAAAATCACAGGTGTAAGCCGTGAAAAAGTCATTCAAATCGCTCGTGAATTTGCCGACAATGCCGACAAGACTCATGGCAAATCGATGGTCATCATCGGGGCAGGCATGAACCACTGGTATCACATGGACATGAACTACCGTGGCATTATCAATATGCTTATGCTGTGTGGCTGTATCGGTCAGTCAGGGGGCGGTTGGGCTCATTATGTCGGTCAAGAAAAATTAAGGCCGCAGACAGGCTGGGCTCCTGTTGCCTTTGCCTTAGACTGGCACAGACCGCCACGTCACATGAATGGCACGAGCTTCTTTTATAATCATTCAAGCCAATGGCGACACGAAAAAGTCTCGGCTCATGAGATTTTATCGCCACACGCTGACAAATCAGAGTTTCCTGAGCATATGCTCGACTACAACGTGCGTGCCGAACGTGCAGGCTGGCTACCGTCTGCCCCACAGCTTAACATGAACCCCTTGGAGCTTGGTCGTCTTGCCAAGTCATCAGGGCAGGACATTGAGAGCTATGTCGTGGACAATCTGGCAAATGGCAACGTGCGTTTTGCTGCTGAGTCGCCTGACAATCCTGCCAACTTCCCAAGAAACCTATTCATCTGGCGGTCAAACCTGCTTGGCTCATCGGGTAAGGGGCATGAATATATGCTTCACTACCTACTAGGCACCAAGCACGGTATCCTAGGCGAAGAGACCATTCATGATGGCATTCGCCCAACTGAGATTGACTTTGAGCCAAATGGGGCAACGGGCAAACTTGACCTTGTTACCACGCTTGATTTTAGAATGTCGTCCACCTGTCTGTACTCAGACATCGTGCTACCGACTGCCACATGGTACGAAAAAGACGACTTAAACACGTCCGATATGCACCCCTTTATCCACCCATTGACCGCTGCCACCGACCCTGCGTGGGAGTCCAAGACGGACTGGGAGATTTATAAGCTTATCGCCCAAAAATTCTCCGAGCTGTCAGTCGGTCATCTTGGTGTGGAAACAGACATCGTAACCTTGCCCATGCAACACGACAGTGAAGGCGAGCTGGCTCAGCCCTTTGGCGGAACCGACTGGAAAACCCAAGGCGTACGCCCAGTCCCTGGTAAGAACTGCCCACACATCAAAGTTGTGGAGCGTGATTATCCGTCCACTTATGCCAAATTTACATCGCTTGGCACGCTCATGGATAAGCTCGGCAACGGCTCCAAAGGTATCACATGGGACACCAAGGAAGAAGTCAAACTATACCAACCGAACT
>NZ_MXAP01000159.1 GCF_002027555.1 Moraxella equi | reverse complement strand
TTGGGTTCGGTTGGTATATCAAGTTTGCTAGGGGCAAAATCTTGGAATAATGCTATTTTATCAGCAAACAAAAAACCAAATCCGAATACCGAATTTGGTTTTAAGCGACTTTCTAAATTAAAGAGCAAATTATTTGATTTTTGCTTCTTTAAATAGAACGTGCTGGCGAATTTTTGGGTCAAATTTTTTGATTTCCATTTTACCAGGCATGGTGCGTTTGTTTTTGGTGGTAGTATAAAAATAACCAGTGCCAGCCGTAGAAACGAGTTTGATTTTATCTCTCATGGTATTATCCTTTTGCTAAATTAAATCTTTTGACCTTGGGCACGCAAATCGGCAAGCACTTTGTCAATGCCGTGCTTGTCAATGATACGCATACCTTTTGAAGATACACGAAGACGCACAAAACGGTTTTCAGATTCTACCCAAAAACGATGGTTGTGTAGGTTTGGCAAAAAACGACGACGGGTTTTGTTGTTAGCGTGAGATACGTTATTACCCACTAGCGGGCGTTTTCCAGTAACTTGGCATACACGAGACATGATGAACTCCTATATTACGATGTGGCACGGATATTGAGCGGTATCGGTTGTGCCATTTAAACAATCGCCACAAAATTAGGTATGGACTAGGCGGATTATTTAAACTTGTTAGTGATGTCATTTCATCTTTATTGTTAAAGGCGACAATAAATAGAAAGTGGCAGAAAAATCAAAGCCCGAATTTTACACCAATTTCACTCACATTTCAAGTAAAATTTTAAAATCGGGCTTATTTTATCAAATTTACAAAATTAACGAGCGGTCAAAGCACTCACAGGCATGCCAAACCCTTGCCAGCCATAATGCAAAAAGTTACGAATATTGGCGTGGTCGGTGCCGTCTGGCGTGTCTAGCACTGCCTGATAATGCTCGGCAAATAGTTTGAGGGTGTCAAGCTGATTTAGACCGTGCAGTTTGGCAAGGCTAAACACCTTGGCAGAGCCTTCGTTAGTGCCGGCAGGATTGACCGCTTCGCCATTATGAAAGGCGACAGGGGCATAAGTATAATTGGCATCAATAAAAGCAAGCACGTCTTTGAACGTCAAACCGCCCTGCTCAATACCATTTAATAGCCGTGAAATGTCAGTGTGATTCATCATGCATCCATTAGCGATTAAAATAATCGTCGTCATCAAATGATGGTGGGGCAAAGTTGCCTTGTTCTAGGTGGCTCATGTGCATTTGCATAGAGCGTTCGTGTTGGATACGCTGATAAATCTCTTCACGATGAACGGCGATGTCTTTGGGGGCATTCACACCAAGGCGGACTTGGTTGCCTTTGACACCCAGCACAGTAACACTGACTTCATCGCCAATCATTAGGGTTTCGCCAACACGGCGGGTTAGGATTAACATAATAGCTCCTTGCTATAAAACAATGCTAAAAAGCAAAAAATAAAAATTACCCAAGTTGTTATTATAAAACTTCTTGGGTAACTTGTCAGCTTTTTTTGGCAATTTTTACGTAATGATTATGATTAATAAACCAAATTGTTACATAATTGCTAATTACAGCCCTGCAACCTTGCTTTCGCCGTCTTCACGGTCAAGCCCAAAGGCGGTGTGTAGTGATTTGACCGCCTTTTCTAAATGCTCTTCTTTGATAAGTACAGAAACCTTGATTTCGGAGGTTGAAATCATTTGTAGGTTGATGTTTTGGGACGCTAATGTTTCAAACATTTTGCTTGCCACGCCTGCGTGCGAACGCATGCCCACACCCACGATAGAGACTTTAACCACATCGCTCGCTCCTACTACTTCGGTGGCTCCAATGTCGTCTTTGACTTGTTCGTTTAGGATTTTCATCGCTTTGTCAAAGTCGCCACGAGGCACGGTAAAGCTAAAATCGGTTACGCCATTTTCGGACATATTTTGGATAATCATGTCCACTTCGATGTTGGCTTTACCAATTGGGCTTAAAATGGCAGAAGCAATACCAGGGCGGTCTGGCACACCCAGCACAACGATTTTGGCTTCATCACGGTTAAAGGCAATGCCCGAAATTAACGCTTTTTCCATAGTATCTCCTTCATCAGCGGTAATCAGTGTACCGACAGTTTGTTTAAATTCATCATCAAAAGCCCCGTCATCGCCTTCATCAAAGCTAGACAGCACCCGTACAGGCACTTTGTATTTGCCTGCAAATTCTACCGAGCGGATTTGCAAAACTTTTGAGCCAAGCGATGCCATTTCTAGCATTTCTTCAAAAGTGATTTTGTCAAGTTTTTTCGCCTTAGAAGTCACTCGGGGGTCGGTGGTGTACACGCCGTCCACGTCTGTGTAGATTTGGCACTCGTCTGCCTTTAACGCCGCAGCGATGGCAACACCTGTGGTGTCCGAGCCACCTCGTCCAAGCGTGGTCAAGTCGTTGTGTTCGTTCACGCCCTGAAAGCCTGCCACAATCAACACTTTACCGTCAGCGAGTTCTTGTTTTAGGTTGTCAGCGTCAATATGCTCAATGCGTGCTTTGGTGTGCGTGGTGTCGGTCTTAATGGCGACTTGACGCCCTGTCATGGATTTGGCGTCCACGCCCAAATCTTTTAGTGCCATGGCAAGTAGGGCAATAGATACCTGCTCGCCTGTGGCGACCATTTGGTCGTATTCACGGGGGTCTGGGTCGTTTGAAATTTCACGAGCCAAAGCGATGAGTCGGTTTGTTTCTCCGCTCATTGCCGAAACCACCACCACCACTTGATGACCGTGGTCGTGCCAGCGTTTGACACGCTTGGCGACATTTTTGATACGGGTGGTATTCCCCATGGAAGTACCACCGTATTTTTGGACGATTAGTGCCATTATTTTTTCCTGTATAAAGGGCTAAAACCAAAATTATAACCCAATTTATTTTTAAAATAAACTGATAATTTCATCAAAAAATTTTATAAATAACCAAACATTTAGCGTGTTTGCTAAAATTAACCGTTGATCAAGCCAGCTCGCTAGTTAATTTGGTTTGTAAAGCGGTCAATATACTCTCCAGTTTATCCGACTTGTTCGCACCGCCTTGGGCATAGTCAGGTTTACCGCCACCTTTACCACCCAATTCACCCGCCAAATGACGAATAATGTCGCCCGCCTTAACCTTATCAGTCAAGCCCTTCGCCACGCTTGCCGACAGTGCCAAATCATCACTCTCGCCCACCAGTACAATCACCCCGTCAAGGCGAGATTTTAGGGTATCCATAAGCCCACGAATGGCTTTGCCGTCCACGCCTACCACTTTGGCGATGAGTAGATTTGTCTCGCCCACTTTGACCGCTTTTTGTAGTAGCGATACTGCTTGTAGGCTTGCCAGTTTTTGCTCGGTGCGTTCTAGCTGTTTTTCAAGCTCACGGTTACGCTCGGCAAGGCTACCGACACGAGTTTCAATCTCACCACGTTTTGCCTTAAAATTCGTTGCCAAATTACCCAAAATCATCTCACCCGTCTGCACATAACGCACCGCCCCCATGCCTGTCAAGGCTTCAATACGACGAACGCCCGAGGCGATACCACTCTCAGAGACGATTTTAAACAGACCGATATCGCCTGTTTGAGCCACGTGGATACCACCGCACAGCTCAATGGAGAACGTAGAGTTATCGGCATTTGTCCCCATGGTAAGAACACGCACGGTTTCGCCATATTTTTCGCCAAACAAAGCCATTGCCCCTTTGCCAATGGCTTCATCAATGGGTAGGTACTCAATCTGCACAGGGGTATTTTTTTGGATTTGCTCGTTTACCATGCGTTCAATGGTGGTAAGCTCATCATGACTGATTGGTTTATCATAAGAGAAGTCAAAACGTAGCACGTCTGCCGATACCAGCGAGCCTTTTTGGGCAACGCCTGTACCTAGCACCGCACGTAGGCTTGCGTGGAGCAGGTGCGTGGCGGAGTGGTTTTTGGCGGAAGCTTTACGCACGTCGGCAATCACTTGGGCGTTGGCGGACTGATTTGGGGTGATCTCGCCCATTTTTACCGTGCCGTAATGGATAATTGCCGTGCCAGATTTTTTGGTGTCTTCGACAAAAAACACCCCTGTGGATGTGCTAATCTCGCCTGTCTCGCCCACTTGACCGCCACCTTCGGCATAAAATGGCGTGGCAGACAGCACAATCACACCTTCATCGCCTTCGCCCAAACACTCTACCGCCTTGCCGTCTTGGTACACGCCTATGATTTGGCTTTGGTTGTCTAGCAGGTCATAGCCAACAAATTCGGTTGGGGTCTCCACTTTTACGCTACTTGTGTAATCCACGTCAAATTTGCCCGCTTCTCTGGCACGGGTGCGTTGAGCTTCCATAGCCACATTAAAGCCGTCTTCGTCAATGCCCACGCCACGCTCACGAGCGATGTCGGCAGTTAGGTCGGTTGGGAAGCCATAGGTGTCATACAGCTTAAACACCGCCTCCCCTGTCAAGGTATCACCTGTGTTTAGACTTTCTAATTCGCCCGATAACAGACGTAAGCCCTGTGCTAATGTTTTGGCAAATTGCTCTTCTTCTTTTAAAATGACCGTCCCGATTTCGTCTTGTTTTTCAATCAATTGCGGATAGGCTTCGCTCATTTCCTTGATAAGAGCAGGGACAAGTTTATAAAAGAACGCCCCGTCCGCTCCCAGTTTATTGCCATGACGCACCGCACGGCGAATGATACGGCGTAATACATAGCCACGCCCTTCGTTACTTGGGCGGACACCGTCAGCGATGAGAAACGACACGGCACGGATATGGTCGGCAATGACCTTAAAAGACGGCTCATAGGTGCTCTCCACGCCAATCACTTGGGCGGTTGCATTCATGAGATTAACAAACAAATCCGTCTCATAGTTGCCATATTTGCCCTGCATGACCGAGCTGATACGCTCTAAGCCCATGCCTGTATCCACAGACGGCTTGGGCAGGGGTTCTAACGTGCCGTCTTTTTGGCGGTTAAACTGCATAAATACGCAGTTCCAAATCTCCACATAGCGGTCACCATCTTCGTCAGGCGTACCTGGTAGTCCACCTTCCATATGCTCGCCATAATCATAAAAAATCTCGGAGCAAGGCCCGCAAGGTCCTGTATCGCCCATCGCCCAAAAGTTATCCGATTGGTACAATCCGCCTTTATCGCCAATGCGAATAATCCGCTCAGGGGCAAGCCCGATGTCCTTATGCCAAATGTCAAAGGCTTCATCATCGGTGTGATAGACGGTTACATAAAGGCGATCTTTGGGTAAGGCAAGCCAGTTGTCATCGGTCAAAAACTCCCACGCAAAGGCAATGGCGTCCTTTTTAAAATAATCGCCAAAGCTAAAATTACCGAGCATTTCAAAAAAGGTGTGATGACGGGCGGTGTAGCCGACATTGTCAAGGTCGTTGTGTTTGCCACCAGCACGCACGCATTTTTGTGATGACACGGCACGCACATAATCTCGTTTTTCTAGGCCCAAAAAGGCATCTTTAAATTGGTTCATGCCTGCATTGGTAAACAGTAGCGTGGGGTCGTTGTGTGGAATGAGACTTGATGATGCCACAGGCGTGTGGTTTGTGCTTTTAAAAAAGTCAATAAAGGCTTGACGTACTTCGGTCAGTTGCATGGTTTTGGTTAAGTGAGCGGTTGTCATGGTCGTATCTCGTAGCTTGCCTGTGATTTTTAAAAATCATGGGGCGAATTTGATAAATAAACAGTTAATTTTATCACAAACCGCCATAATTAACAGTGATTTTAACCAATTTTTCACAAAATTTAGTTGAAAGACTGACTGACTTAATAACTTTTTGGAATTAATATAAAATCCTTATAAAAATTATGGAATTTTTGATAAAAATGCTTAACATTCATGTAAAAAAGGTGTATAAATAGCATATAGATTTTATCCACAAAAATGCTAGGGGATTTACCATGAACATTCCACTATTTAGTGCCATTTTTTCGATTGCTTCTACTGTACTCATTGGTGTCTTGATGATTGTGGTGTTTGTCAATGACATGACCAATATGCAAACGGTGCTTGGAGCCGTGGTCGCAGGACTTGTGGTAAGCATTCCCATCGCCCTAGTGGTAACCAAACGCATTTCTGCCATGACAAACTCTGCCAGCCCCACCCCCAATCAGCAAAAAACTCAGTAACGCTTTTGGCACAGCTTATCTAGCCTAACATCACAATACCAGCCAGAAAGCCAAGCCACAGCCGAAACACAGATATGCCATGATAGCACGCCCCATCATGGCATTTTTACACAGCGTACGACCAAACGTACGACCAAACAAAATTGAAATACACCCATCAATTCATGTTACAATAGTATTTATTTATCACAAATAGAGCTGTCATGACTGAGTTATCCCTAATCGTCGATTTGCGTTGGTGTTTGGATGAATTATTAAAAGAAGGTCGCATTGACCAAAAATCATACAATCTTGTCATCACCAGTCGTAACGACCCTGCCCTACACCCCGTCCAAAACATCGCCCGTTTTAATCTCACGAGCTTATTAGACCATCAGCCCCTAACTGTAGATAAGCTCAATCTATGGTTGGCGGGCAAAGCTGGCGTGGACGTGGTGCGAATTGACCCCCTAAAAGTGGATGTGCCGAGCGTGACAGGTATCATGTCCTTTGAGTACGCCAAAAATCAGTACATTCTGCCCATTGCCGTAACCGATACAGAGGTCATCATCGGCACTGACCAACCTTTTTATCATGATTGGCATGCCAACATCAGCCACATCGTCCGCCCCAAAACCATCAAGGTCGTTTATCTGTCACCTGAACAGCTCAATCGCTACCGTGCCGAGTTCTATCAGGTCACCCGTGCCATACAAGGGGCGGACATCGCCCAAAAAAAGGCAAGTGCGGACGTTACCAATGTAGAAGCCCTGCTTCAACTTGGCGATAACAGCAACCCTGATGCCAATGACCAACACATCGTTAAAGTCGTAGATTGGCTTTTGCAATACGCCTTTGAACAGCGAGCTTCCGACATTCACTTAGAGCCACGCCGTGAGACGGGCAAGGTGCGATTTAGAATTGACGGGGTACTGCATACCGTCTATGAGATGCCTGCTGCGATTTTGACGGCTGTTACCGCTCGTATCAAGATTTTGGGGCGATTAAACGTTGCCGAGAAACGAAAGCCCCAAGACGGACGTTTAAAGACACGCACGCCAAAAGGGCTAGAAACCGAACTTCGTCTGTCCACCTTGCCCACCGCATTTGGCGAAAAGCTCGTCATGCGTGTGTTTGACCCCGAAGTGCTGGTACGTACCTTTGCCCAGCTTGGCTTGACGGGCAAACAACTAGAAACGTGGCACGCTCTCACCGCCCACCCCAACGGCATTATTCTGGTAACAGGTCCCACAGGTTCAGGCAAAACCACCACGCTATACAGCACACTCAAACAACTTGCCACCGAAAAAGTGAACGTATGTACCATTGAAGACCCCATTGAGATGATTGAGCCGTCTTTTAACCAAATGCAGATTAACTCAGCGATTGATTTGCACTTTGCAGACGGCATTCGCTCGCTCATGCGACAAGACCCTGACATCATCATGGTGGGCGAAATCCGAGATGGCGAGACGGCAGACATGGCGGTGCAGGCAAGTCTGACGGGGCATTTGGTGTTATCCACCTTGCACACCAATGACGCCCCTAGCTCTTTGACACGGCTACATGATTTGGGCGTTCAGCCGTTTTTGACATCGGCAACCATTTTGGGCATTATGGCTCAAAGGCTTGTCAGAACGCTTTGCCCTCACTGCAAATCCGCCCAAGACGTGAGCGAAAACTCGCCCCTAGCGGACGAATGGCGTGGGCTTGTTGCCCCGTGGAATGCCCCCGTACCACCCAAAATCTACACCGCTGTAGGCTGTGATGAATGCCGAAACACAGGCTATAAAGGGCGAATCGGGCTGTATGAGATTTTGCCGTTATCCAATGAGCTTAAAAAACTGGTTGCCAAAGACGGGGGGCTTGACGACCTAAAACGCCAAGCATACAGTGAAGGCGTGCTACCGTTACGCATAGAAGGGGCAAAACGTGTGGCAGAAGGCGTTACCACGCTTGAAGAAGTACTTCGGGTTGTTCCACTCAATTAACCGCACCAATATTCACATCATCAATCCAATAATTATTTAAAAAGAGAAACTATGTACACCGACACCCACGCCCATTTGACCTATTTAGACACTTACCAACACGACAAACCTGCCCTACTTGCCAATCTAAAAGAGATGAACGTAAGCCGTATCATGGCAATTTGCTGTGAATTTGGCGAGATTGATAGCATTAGACAATGGGTAGATTTATCTAATGACGACATCAACATCGGCATGAGTATCGGCTTGCATCCTTGCCAGGACAAGGCGATTTTAAAGGCGGTGAGCGTGGACGATTTTGTGCGGTTAAATAACAAAAAGGTGTGGGCATTTGGCGAGACGGGGCTGGATTATCATTGGGACGACACCAAGAAAGCTGAGCAAAAACACAGCTTTGCCACGCACATTCACGCAAGCCAAACCCTAAAAAAGCCCATCATCGTCCACACCCGCAGTGCCTATCACGACACGCTTGACCTACTAAAGGCTGAAAAGTGCGAACACGGCATTATCCACTGTTTTACCGAAGATTATGCCTTTGCCAAAACCTGCCTTGACATGGGGCTGTATATCTCATTTTCTGGCATTGTCAGTTTTAAAAAGTCGGTGGAACTCCAAGAAGTTGCCAAAAAATTACCGCTAGACCGCATTTTAATAGAAACCGACAGCCCCTACCTTGCCCCTGTGCCAAAACGTGGGCGGGATAATGAGCCGTCTTTTGTGCCATATGTAGCAAAGGCTCTGGCGGATATTTTTGGCAAAACACCTGATGAGATAGGACGTATCACAAGCCAAAATTTTGATGAGTTGTTAAATCAATATGGTTAAATTTGGCATGGCAAAATTTTATAAAAAGTAGTAGAAAAAAGTTGTTTTTTTGTATATAATAACCAAAATCTACGACAAGCGAGTGATTATGAAAATACAACTTTACTTTTGCCCCTTATTTGAGCAAAGTTGAGTTTATTTTTAATCATTCGCTTTTTTGTGTCTAAATTTTAGATTATGGCAGTTTTGCCAAAAAATTTTGTCTAAAATTTGTCAAAAACTAAAATCTTTGAATTTTTATAACTGTATAATTTATTTTTTTAAATCGGAGCGTGTCATGACCAAAAAAGCCATTTTAGCCCTACAAGACGGTACAATTTTTCACGGTGTTAGCATTGGGGCGGACGGTGAGACGGTTGGCGAAGTCGTCTTTAACACTGCCATGACAGGCTACCAAGAGATTCTCACCGACCCAAGCTACGCCAAACAAATGGTTACGCTGACCTATCCGCACATTGGCAACACAGGCTGTAACGAAGAAGACACCGAGTCTGGACGCACTCATAAGGTATGGGCGAGCGGTCTGATTATCCGTGATTTGCCACTGCTTCATAGTAATTTTAGAAGCCAGATGTCGCTGTCTAAGTACCTTATCAAGCACAATGTTGAGGCGATTGGCGATATTGACACCCGTAAGCTTACCCGTATTCTGCGTGAAAAAGGGGCTCAAAACGGGGCAATTGTTGTGGGCGATGACGTGGAGAGAGCCTTAGAAAGAGCATTGGAACTTGCCAAAAACGCCCCTGACATGAACGGACTTGATTTGGCAAAAGAATGCTGTGATAAAGATGGCTTTACATGGACACAAGGCTCATGGGAGCTGGGCGTGGGCTTTACCGAGCCTGAGCTGAAATACCACGTTGTTGCCTATGATTATGGCGTAAAAACCAACATTTTGCGTATGCTTGCCGATAGGGGTTGCAGGCTAACCGTTGTTCCTGCCGAGACCCCCGCCGAACAAGTTTTAGCCTTAAATCCTGATGGTATTTTCTTATCTAATGGACCTGGCGACCCGTCTGCTTGTGATTATGCGATTGATGCTATCCGCACCATTTGCGACACGACAAAAATTCCTGTGTTTGGCATTTGTTTGGGTCATCAGCTTTTGGCATTGGCAAGCGGTGCAAAAACCCTAAAAATGAATCACGGTCATCACGGTGCCAACCACCCTGTACAAAATCTTGACGATGGCACGGTGATGATTACTTCGCAAAATCACGGCTTTGCGGTAGATGAGGCGACCCTGCCAAGCACTTTGCGTGCGACACACCGTTCATTATTTGACGGTTCAAATCAAGGCATTGAACGCACTGACCGTGTGGCGTTTAGCTTTCAAGGACACCCAGAAGCCAGTCCCGGCCCGCACGATTGTAGCGTATTGTTTGATAGATTTGTGGCGGAAATAGAAAAGGCGAAAGCATAAAAATAAAAAGGTGCGTTTATTTAAATATTATTTAAAAAAATAAACGCACCAATTTAAATGAATGATTTGGAAAATATGATGATTTTTAATAATCGTGAATATCGTGACAAATGTCGTGCTTTAACTTTACAGTTAATGCGTGATAATCAAATTCGTAAACGCCAAGAAATTTATCAAGAAGTCATCAGATTAGGGGGGTTTTCTGATGAAGTTTTGGATTTGCGTTTTGACTTTGGTCAATCAAAAGTAGAAAATGCCATCGCTTGGGCGATTACCTCTTTAACAAAAGCGGGTATTTTAAATCGTATCAGTAAAGCAACTTATCAAATCACACCAACTGGTTTAAAAGTGGCACAGCTATGGCAAAATAAAACGGAAATTAGCGAAAAGTTATATGACGAAGTTGATTTACCTGAATGGGTAAGTTATCTAAAAAGTAGGGCGGAAATTAAAAATAGAAAAAAAAATCGTCAGACAATGCCACGCTTGAAATTAGTGATAATGACGAAATTGATTTTGAAACTCAAGCCAAAAATGCCATTAAAGATATTGAAACTGAAATTGCGGTTGAATTGTTAAATAAATTACAACAAGGCACACCGCTATTTTTCGAAAAAGCGGTATTAAAATTATTGCTTGCGATGGGATATGGCGGTAAAGAAAATTTATTTGAACATACTGGTAAATCACACGATGGTGGCATTGATGGTGTGATTAAACAAGACCCACTGGGTATTCAAAATATTTATATTCAAGCCAAAAGATATGCTAGTGATAATACTGTCGGCTCAAAAGAATTACAATCTTTTTCGGGAGCGTTACAGGGCAATGGTGTAGAACGAGGAGTATTTATCACCACTTCATCATTGACGAAATCCGCCAAAGAATATGCCGAGAAATTATTGGGTAAAATTGTTTTAATTGATGGACAAGAATTGGTAACCTTGATGATTAAATACAAAGTAGGTATTCAAACCAAAGAAGTGCTTGAAATTTGTGAAATTGATGAAGATTTTTTTGAGTAAGTTTGGTCATTTATTAAATTGACCAAATTTGATAAAGTAATAACAGTAAAGAGAAAGAGAGACCCCTATGCCAAAACGTACCGACATACAATCCATTCTTATCATCGGGGCTGGCCCCATTGTCATCGGACAAGCCTGTGAATTTGACTATTCAGGGGCTCAGGCGTGTAAAGCCTTAAAAGAAGAAGGCTACCGTGTGATTTTGGTCAATTCCAACCCCGCCACAATTATGACCGACCCATCTATGGCGGATGCGACCTACATTGAGCCGATTACTTGGCAGACGATTGCCAAAATCATTGAAAAAGAACGCCCAGATGCGGTGCTACCTACCATGGGCGGACAAACGGCATTAAACTGTGCCTTAGCCTTAGACGAGCACGGTGTTTTGGCAAAATATGGCGTAGAGCTGATTGGGGCGACCAAAGAAGCCATTGAAAAAGCCGAAGACCGCAAACTTTTTGATGAAGCAATGCGTAAAATTGGGCTAGAATGCCCCCGTGCGTCCGTTGCCGAAACAATGGAGCAAGCCCTTGAAATTCAAGCCAAATTTGGCTTTCCTGTCATTATCCGTCCGTCTTTTACAATGGGTGGTTCAGGCGGTGGCATTGCCTATAATAAAGAAGAGTTTTTGGAGATTTGTGAACGCGGGTTTGACCTATCGCCAACGCACCAGCTACTCATTGACGAAAGTCTTATCGGTTGGAAAGAGTACGAAATGGAAGTTGTCCGTGACAAAAACGACAACTGTATCATCGTCTGTTCCATTGAAAACTTTGACCCAATGGGCGTGCACACGGGCGACTCAATCACCGTTGCCCCTGCTCAAACCTTGACTGATAAAGAATATCAGCTAATGCGGAATGCGTCCATTGCCGTTTTGCGTGAAATTGGCGTGGAAACAGGCGGTTCAAATGTCCAGTTTGGTATCAACCCCAAAGACGGTCGCATGGTCGTCATTGAGATGAACCCCCGTGTGAGTCGTTCGTCAGCGTTGGCGTCTAAGGCAACAGGTTTTCCGATTGCCAAAATCGCTGCCAAATTGGCGGTCGGCTACACGCTTGATGAGCTAAAAAATGACATCACAGGCGGTGTTACCCCTGCGTCTTTTGAGCCGTCCATTGACTATGTCGTGACCAAAATCCCACGCTTTAACTTTGAAAAATTCCCACAAGCTGAGCCTGTGCTAACCACGCAAATGAAATCGGTGGGGGAGGTAATGGCAATCGGTCGCAATTTCCAAGAATCCATGCAAAAGGCACTGCGTGGGCTTGAAACAGGGGCGACAGGCTTTGATGAAGTGATGAATTTGGAAGGCAAATCCGCGAACGCCATTGTTTCTGAAATTAAAAACCGCCTAAGCATTCCCACGCCTGAACGCATTTTTTATCTTGCCGAAGCGTTTCGTCATGGATTTAGCCTTGATGAAGTGTTTGAATTAACCAAGATTGACCGTTGGTTCTTGGTGCAAATTGAAGATATTGTTAAGACCGAAAGCGAGATTAAAACGCTAGGCTTTGGCGATTTGACCGCCGAGAATATCCGCACCTTTAAGCGTAAAGGCATGAGTGATTTACGCATTGCCAATCTTATGGGCATTAGCCAAAAGCAGTTCCGTAAACAGCGTTGGAATTTGGGCGTATATCCGATTTATAAACGAGTGGATACTTGTGCTGGCGAATTTGCGTCCAATACCGCCTATATGTATTCAAGCTATGATGATGAGTGCGAGGCACGCCCAACCGACAAAGACAAAATCATGGTCATCGGTGGCGGTCCAAACCGTATCGGACAAGGCATTGAGTTTGACTACTGCTGTGTTCATGCCGCCCTTGCCATGCGTGAAGATGGCTATGAAACCATTATGGTAAACTGCAACCCAGAGACCGTCTCAACCGACTACGACACGTCAGACCGTTTGTATTTTGAGCCGATTACCCTAGAAGACGTGCTAGAAATCGTCCGCACCGAAAACCCCAAGGGCGTGATTGTACAATATGGCGGTCAAACGCCACTTAAACTTGCCCGTAGCCTAGAAGAAGCTGGCGTGCCTATCATCGGTACAAGCCCTGATGCGATTGACCGTGCCGAAGACCGTGAACGCTTTCAGCAGATGATTAACAAGCTAAACCTAAGACAGCCCAATAACAGCATTGTCAAATCATCAGAAGAAGGCATTCGTGAGGCGGTAAAAGTCGGCTATCCGCTCGTGGTGCGTCCGTCCTATGTGCTTGGCGGTCGTGCCATGGAGATTGTCTATAATGAGGACGAACTAAAACGCTACCTGCGTGATGCGGTGCAAGCGTCTAACGAAGCTCCTGTCCTGCTTGACCGTTTCTTGGACGATGCCATTGAAGTGGATGTGGACTGTGTGTCGGACGGCAAGGACGTGGTGATTGGCGGTATCATGCAACACATTGAGCAAGCAGGTGTTCACTCAGGTGACTCAGCATGTTCCATTCCGCCTTACTCGCTAGAGCAAGACATTCAAGACGAGATGAGACGACAAACCATCGCCATGGCAAAAGAGCTTGGCGTGGTCGGTCTTATGAACGTACAATTTGCCGTAAAAGGCGATGAGATTTATATCCTAGAAGTGAACCCGAGAGCCTCCCGTACCGTACCGTTTGTCTCCAAATGTATCGGTCAATCGCTTGCTAAAATCGCCGCTCGTTGTATGGCAGGGCAAAGTCTAGCAGAGCAAGGCTTTACCAGCGAAATCGTGCCAAAACATTTCTCAGTCAAAGAAGCGGTGTTCCCCTTTGCCAAATTCCAAGGCGTAGACCCCATTTTAGGCCCTGAAATGAAATCCACAGGCGAGGTCATGGGCGTGGGTCAGACCTTTGGCGAGGCGTATTATAAGGCAACGCTTGGGGCAGGCGACAGACTAACAGGCTTACCACAAGATGGCGAGACCAAAACCGTCTTTATCTCGGTGCGTGATAGCGACAAGGCAGGGGTGGTGGACGTGGCAAAACGTCTGGCAGGCTTTGGCTTTAACATCGTTTCCACAGGCGGTACGCATGACGTACTTACCGATGCTGGTGTGGCGTGCGAGCATGTCAATAAGGTCAGCGAAGGTCGTCCGCACATTGTGGATATGATGAAAAACGGTCAGATTCATCTTGCCATTAACACCACCGAAGGCAAACAGGCCTTAGAAGACTCCTTCCCAATCCGCCGTGAAGCCTTGCAAAACAAGGTGCTCATCGCAACCACGCTAAACGCAGGGCGTGCAGTGTGTGAAGCCTATGAGACGACATTGCCGTTTAATGTCTATAAATTGCAAGATTTATAATTTGCCCATAAACATATTAGAATTAACCGCTATTAGAGATAATGGCGGTTAATTTTTAAGGAGCATCATGACTTTTCCAAAAATCATCTCAGGCGGACAAACAGGCGTGGATAGGGGTGCGTTGGACGGTGCGTTATCTCGTGGTATGCCGTGCGGTGGGCATTGCCCCGAAGACAGGCGAGCCGAAGACGGTATCATTGATGACAAATATCCACTCACGCCCCTAATGGGTGCAGGCTATCGCAAACGCACTCGCCAAAACGTAATAGACAGTGATGCGACTGTGATTATTTACCACGCCCAAATCGCCCCAAAAAGTGGTACAGAATTAACCCTAAAAACGTGTATCAGCCAACATAAGCCGTATTTACTCATTGATATGAATGTGTTTTCGGTGGACGTGGCATCTGATTATCTCATTGATTTTATTCAAAAATATGACATCAAAACGCTAAATTTTGGCGGTTCTCGTGGCTCGGTTGTACCAACGATTCAAGCCTTTACCAAAGAGAGCGTTGAACTTGCCATTGATAAATATACCAACCGAACT
>NZ_MXAP01000158.1 GCF_002027555.1 Moraxella equi | reverse complement strand
GTTAAGTAACATCCACAAGCCAACAAAGTTAATGAGGGTTGGTGGTACTGTATTCTTTAAGGGATACAGTTGCTACTATAATGAATACAATCCATCCTCATCAGGCTTTTGTAATCTAGCAATAAAGTCTTTAAAGTTATCAGCAACCAGAGTTTCCTGATTATAATTTTCGCCAAAAATGTGTACTATTCTTGGATTAGCTCTTGATTTATCACCCTTATAATCAAAAGCCAATAACGCATTACCATAATTATCCATATTTACAAAATAAACATACTTACTTGGATAACTCCATTCTTGAACTACAAAATTATTAAAATCAATCAGTGATGAATAATAACAACACTCACCCAATGCGACAAATGCCTGCAACCAAAAATCTTCTGGAAACCACAAACTTTTTTCTTTTGGGCGACAAAAATCAGCAAAAGGTGTACCGCCATCTTGAATTTTCATCAAATCAATATAAAGTCTTGGTAATTTACAGTTAAAATGACTTTCAATTTCTGCAATTTTGGCATTACTCAATTTTTTATTAGACTTAAATTTTAAGCCCTTATCACTTGATTTATTCCAAAAATCTCCAAAATCAAAATCTGAAAATACTTGAGCCATAAATTACCCTTTTAAAACCTATCTATCACAATCCGCCATTACAATATCAATACTTGCCAAATAAATAATCGCATCCGACACAAGCGAACCGTTAATAACAGACGGCATTTGTTGCAAATGAGCAAAAGTCGGTGTCCGAATACGGGTGCGATAGCTCATCGTGGCATTGTCCGACACCACATAATAGCTGTTTAGCCCCTTGACCCCTTCCACCATACACGCAGACTCGCCTTGTGGCATTACAGGTCCCCACGACACGGAGACAAAGTGGTTAATCAAGGTTTCAATGTCTTTTAAGGTGCGGTCTTTGGGCGGCGGCACGGCAAGCGGATGCTCGGCTTTGTATGCCCCTGACGGCATATTGTCAAGGCATTGTTTGATAATTCTTAAACTTTGGCGAATTTCTTCAATTTTTACCAAACAACGGTCATAGGCATCGCCATTATAAAAAACAGGCACATCAAATTCAAAATTCTCATAGCCCAAATACGGACGAGCCTTTCTTAAATCAAACTCCACGCCAGTCGCCCGAAGTCCCGCCCCCGTTACGCCCCACGCCAAGGCGTGTTTGGCATCGTACTGGGCAACGGCTTGGGTCCGCCCTTTTAGGACGGTGTTGGTCATTGTTGCCTTAAAATATTCGTCAATGCGTTTTGGCATCCACTCCAAAAACTCACGCACAAGCCTATCCCAACCGTTTGGCAAGTCCATTGCCGTCCCACCAATCCTAAACCACGCAGGGTGCATACGATAGCCCGTTACCGCTTCAATGATGTCGTACGCCTTTTGACGGTCGGCAAACATATAAAACACAGGGGTCATACCGCCCGCATCTTGGATAAACGTCCCCCAGTACAATAAATTGTTAGTAATTCTAAAGAGTTCACTCATCATAATGCGAATGGTATTGGCTCGGTCAGGCACCGTGATACCAGCCAATTTCTCCACCGCCATAATGTAGGGCAGTTCATTCATCACTCCGCCCAAATAGTCAATACGGTCGGTATAAGGAATGAACGAATGCCAAGTTTGGCGTTCCGCCATTTTCTCCGCCCCACGATGATGATAGCCAATATCAGGGATACAGTCCACAATCTCTTCGCCGTCTAGCTGTAACACCAGACGAAACGCCCCGTGTGCGGACGGGTGGTTTGGACCAATGTTCAAAAACATAAAGTCTTCGTCCCGCCCTGAGCGTTTCATTCCCCATTCTTCGGGGACGAATCGTAGGTTTTCTTGTTCAAACTGCTGTTTGGCGGTGTTCAAAAAATACGGCGTAAATTCAGTCGCACGGGCGTGGTATTCCTTACGAAGTGGGTGTCCTTCCCAATATTTGGGGAGCAAAATCCGTGTTAAGTGCGGATGTCCGTCAAACACCACGCCAAACATATCCCACACTTCTCGCTCGTACCAGTTGGCGTTGGGGTAAATTTGCGTGGCACTTGGAATGCTCTCACCTTCGGCTAGGGCAACTTTAACACGAATGTCGGAGTTTCGCTCCAAACTCATCAAATGATAAAACACGGTAAAATCGCTGGCAGGCTGACCATAGCGGTGTTTGCGAAGCCTTTCGTCAATGGCGGACAAATCCACAAGCATCACAAAAGGCTTGGGAAGTTTACGCAAATACATCAATAAATCAGGCACTTGGGCTTTGTCCACCCACACAGTCGGAATGCCGTCCGCCGTTTCTTGGACGGTCAGCCCTGTAAACTGGGCGTTTAATTCGTTTAAAATCTCAAAATCGTGAATGTGGTGAATGCTCATAGTTTCCAACTTATCAGAGAGTTGCAATCTTTATGATGATTGCGTGATAAAATGTTTAAAAATTTATTCTGATAAAAAAATACATTTTTAAAAATTTTCATTATTAAACTCATTATTAAACTTCCGATAAAACCAAAACAAAGAAAATCGTTCGCGGTGAGCTTGTCAAATCACAATGATTTTCGTTACTCTTTGATAAACTCAGGGGCGAACGGAAATCCAGTTTCACCGCAAGTTTATTTTCACAAAATGGCAAAGTACTTTTATTAAAAACCTTACTGACTTTATCATAGGATAAGACTAGTCGTCATTATCATGCCATTCATCATCTTATTTATTACAATTCTAAAATTGTCGCTTGACACTGCACAGGAAAATTCAAAGAATTGGCAATAAAACATAATTCATGAGCTTTTTCATGCAAACTAAGTGCTAATTGTTTATCACCACGACTAATTTTTACCACAGGATTTAAGGTTGCAGAAATAAAATGCCCTGCTTTTCTATCATCACCTTCGTTCATGATTGCCGTAGCATGATCTTGATATTCTTCCACAACAATTTGATTAACCGCACACAAATGTAAATACCAAAGTTTATGACATGATGAGATGCTGGCAAGCAATAATTCTTCTGGATTCCATTTATTTTTATCGCCACGGAATGCAGGATCAGACGATGCCAGAATATCAGTCTTATTATCCGCCTGAATAATAAAATCACGCCCATAACCACTATAATCTTTTGTACCTATGCCAAGATTACCTTGCCAAGTGATTGTCGTTGTATAATGATGTGTTTTCATAACTGTTGCATTCTCATTTGGGTGTATTTTGCATGTTAGGTTTGCGTTATCACTTAACCCAACCTACTTTTTAATAATTCAATTATTACCCTGTTGCCATCGCAATTGTAGCAACTGTATCCCT
>NZ_MXAP01000157.1 GCF_002027555.1 Moraxella equi | reverse complement strand
TAATCACAGTGCAGGGACGTTCGTTAATCTAAGCGTTGTGAATACACCATCAACGGATACCACAACCACCCCCAAACCAACAAACCCAACCACGCCCACCATGCCACAAACAGGCAATCTTGTCAAAGACACCAAAGGCAACGACACCCTAAAAGGCGATGGCAAGGACACCACCTTTGTCTATACAGGTGGTAAGGACACGCTTACTGACACAGGAGGAAAAGACACCCTTGTCTTTGGTAGTGGCATTACCTTTAACCAAGTGGGTTCAGGGCTAATGCAATCAGGCAATGACCTTATTTTACGGGTGAATGGCAGTACCGCCAACCAAATTACCCTAAAAAATTTCTTTGCAGACCAAAGCACTATCATTGAAACCATCAAGTTTGAGACAGGCGGTCAGATTGATTACAAGCAAATCTATGAGTTGTTTGGTAAAACCGTACCAGCCGATACACCTGCCCCAACAACAAACGACACCACAACACCCACCACGTCAACGGTCAGCCCACAAAACAGCTTTATTGGCACCAATAAAGCCGACAAACTAACTGGTGCCGATGGCAATGACCAATTACAGGGCTTAGCAGGGGCAGACACCTTAGATGGCAAAGCAGGACATGACATTCTCATCGGTGGCAGTGGCAATGACAGCCTTATCGGTGGCAGTGGCAATGACCTATACTACTTTACCAAAGGTTTTGGCAAAGACACCATCGTTAATACAGGCGGTGGCTATGACAACATCTACTTTGATGGCATAAGCTTTAACCAAGTTGGCAGGGGTCTTACCAAGATGAATAATGACCTTATTCTAAAAGTATCTGGAAGCACTGATAAGCTGACCATCAAAGACTTCTTTACAGGAGGCGATAATGCTGACATCAATATCAGCTTTGCTGACGGCGGTAGCATTAGTGCCACAGAGCTACTTGGTCTGTTCAAGTCAAGTAAAACTGCCACCCATACAGACATTGACGGCTTTAACAAAGCACTCGATGTGTCTTTGGCACTAATGGAGGAATTTAAGACCCTCACCACAGAGGGTGGTACGACAATTATTTAAGTTTGACTTTACTTGTGTTTTATCTTACGCCCTCAAATTTAGGTTTGGGGGCGTTTTATGTGGGTTGTTTGGGGTGGTGTTTTGCAGTTGGTTAATGCACCCAACCCAAATCCATGAATTTTTTATGAAAAAAACATGGAAAAAGCAAAAACCAATTTAAAAATGATAAAATTTGTGTATAATCTAATCTGCTTAAGGCGTGTTGAACTTTTATATTTGCAATGAAAAATGAGGAAAATCGCACGTTTTTCAAGGAAAAAGTGAAGTTTGATAGTCGTTCTATCAAACAAGCTTTTATTATGAAAAACATCCGACCACTTAATCTGATAAATCTTAAGATTTTAACTTAATTTTAAAAATTAAGTGGTCGGATAGCCATTTTTCATGCAAAAACATTGTTTTATTTCTAAAACATTTCTATATTTTAAATTGTGTTATAAATGTTCAACACGCCCTATCCAGATTAAAAGTATCAATAACCCACCCAAGGACACATCATGCCCAAAATACCCCAAATGCCTAAGCCATCCCCCAAAGCACTAAGCCTAGCCATGGCAGGTGTGCTACTCTGTGCCTGCCAGTCTACCCCCAGCACACACAGCACCACACCCACGCCTGCCCATAACATCACGCACATCGACAAAAGCCTGTCACCATCCAAACTGGCACAGCACGACCTAGTCACAGCACTACGCCGGCACATGAATGCCGAGCGTTATGCGGTGTCCACTTATCATTATGCCGTCCAGCCCCTAGCAGTCAGCGAGATTGACAAAGACTCGGACAGTGCCTTTACCACCTTTATCAAGGTCATGGATTATAAGGAGAAGACTCACAAGACTGATGATGACGCAAGCGAGCCTTATATGACCATCAGCGACTATTTGGGGGAGGATGGCGAGCTTGGCGACTTGCCTTATCTACGCTATGATGATGAACAAAATGGACTCACCTCTGATACCGTGACCCGTGCGGTCGGCATGAGCGAAGAGTATCAAACGGTGTCAGATGAGATTAACATGTTGGCACATGAGCTAGAAAGCCATGCAATTCTCTCTACTTTCGTAGGCATGGATGGTTTTGTCAAAGATAATGGGCGTTTTGACCAACAAGCTTTTAAAAAGCACATCAATGACTTTGATCGCTCTTTTCAAACCAACGCCAATGCCTTGCTTGCCACCGCCCAAGGCTACCAAAAACAAGACATTCACCAACTACAAGCCTGTGCCACCACCTTTAAACAGAGTGCCATAAATACCGCCAAGCACATCAAGACAACCGATGATATTACAAATCATGGCGATGAGTTATTTTCATTAGTAACTTCTGTAGATTCTTGCACTCATGCTGTTACTGGCGGAACACAGTTACTTCATCCTTATCATTACATCTCCAACCAAACAACCCAGCAAGAGTTGCAACAACAAGCAAGTGCAAAAGAGTGTGCCACTCATGCCACCGCTCAAAATCAGGCTTTGGTTCAGTCAGGCAAAGACCACATCAAGCATGCCAATGAGTTTAATGCAGTTCATGAAGAATATATATCGTGCCATGAGTCGTTAGCAGAGTCTGCCATAGATGACGATGATTATTATGAAAGCCATGACCCCTACTCAAGCGTGTTCGGCTCACTTCGTGCCTATCGTGAGATGAAAGAACAAAAGCGTGAGCAGGGCAAAACAGACGTACAAAGCCGTGATTATGGGCTGTCGTCCTTGCTTGGGGGGATATTTAAAATGAACCGAACCCCCGAACAGGTCACCGCCCAAAACCTATATCAGTATCAGCACCTAAGCATCCAAGGTCTCTCCCACCATGAACCGAGTGCCAAACGCAGTCAGCATTTGTGGTCGATTGACTATGACAGCCCCACCGCCACTTATTCCATGCAACTGCCTGTGCGTGCCGACCACGCCAAAGGCGAGCTGACCGCCGATGTCTCAGCCGTCTTGCCACTGGTCGCACTCATCAGTCCCAAGCACGCTCCCCTGCCCAAAGACGTGCCAGACGGTCTGATGTCCTTTGCCCTGCCTGATGAATTACAAAAACAGATACCTACTGACATAATTTATACGGCAATCTCTGATAGTATCATCGCAGGCATGGATGGACTAAATGGCGAGAAGTTTACGCCCATGGACATCAGTCAAGACGCCTTTGCCAAAGAAGTTGGGGCAAGTCGTGCCATCAAGGTTGAGTTTGGTGCCAAAGAAATGGGTAAAGCCTACGCCATCATCGCCAAGCACGTCGGGCGTGATTTGCATGCTTATGTGGACAAGCACCCCGAGTATTATGCCGACAAAGTCAGCGACCACACCGACGCTGACGGCAACCCCATCAGCACGCCAAACACCATCAAATCCATCATTGACAACTTTACCATGCTAAACAGCAGTTATCGCACGGATGACGCGGGCGGACTGTTCGGGGCGGTTGAAGGCATACTACCTTTTGCCTTGAACACGACCAGCTATGTCTATCTTGACCGCCAAGGCAACATCATCGCCACCCAAACCCTAAGCAGTCTGGACGAGCACATCAGTGGCATGACCACCCAAAGCCTAAACCAAGTCCGCTATGACAAGGGGCTGTTTGACAAACACGCTTTGGCACGCCAATTTAAAGACACCTTTGCCAAAACGACCGCCGTGGACGGCGTGGCACTCATCAAGCAAGCCAAAAAAGAAAACGAACAGCAATATGAAGCATTCATGGCACGCTATGGTTATGATTATGAGCTTAGCCCATCAGATGACTACGAATGCGATACAGCCTGTGCAGCAGCCGAAGTGGCAACGGCGGCAGCAATGGCGGCAGAAGAAGCAAGATAACCATTTACAAGGCTTGCCCCATTCTTGGCTTGATTTGATTAAATTACATTAAATTAACTTGATTGATAGAACTGATAAAATCGGTAAAATTGACAAAATTGCTAAAAACCAGCATTGCAATACTGGTAAATTTATTTTTGTCATTTTAAACTTTACAAATCAATACCTTATCATCAGCCAAGATTGGGACTTATCCCGATTAATATACTCATTAAGGAAAACCATGAAAACACTACCTTATCGCACACTAAGTTTGGCTGTTGTCAGCTGTCTGATGACCGCCTGTGCCACCACGCAAGCCCCACAGTCCGCCACCGCTAATACCGACCATCACGCCAAAGAAGTTCTAGCCAAAGCGGTCAAATCACAACTTCGCTCATCATTTAGCTACGAGACAAATGCCTATGTCTCTAACGACATCCGCCGTCACGCCCTAAAAGACGTCACTGACAGCACGCCAGCTGACGACTGCGAAGCGGTGCATGACCATGCTTATGTCCGCCTGCTTCAAACTGCTAAGACGGACAACCTGCCCATCAGCGATGACAAATACCAAGCCCATCGCACCAAAATCAAAGACGACTTTTTGGCATGCCGTGATGAACAAGAACAAGCATCCGCCTATCAGCCTTTTGATTTTGAAAATTTTTATGAACAAAGCAGACAGCTGACCCCCGATGAGCAAGAACAGGCATTCATCCACGCCATCAGCACTCACCTAGATGGTCAGACCAATGAGCCATCCGCCCGTCCTGCCACGCCCCTAGACGCCAAAAAAGCCGAGCTACTGCACGAGTATCTCATCACCCCATCTAGCGTGCGTGTGGTCGGCAGTTATCAACCCCTACAAGGCAAGTTTACCGCCTTGCCCATGCTAGACTACACCGCCAAAAACCTGCACATGTCCATCAATCAGCCCCTATACATCGACCTAAAAGCAGGGGGCATTTATCTGTGGGCGGATAACTTTGCTCTACTAAACAGCGAACTGCTTGACGCCAAACTGGGCGACAGCTGGCAAGGCAAATGGCTGTACATCCCCATCAATGACGGCAGTCTGCCCGAGAGCTTTACCCGTGATTTAATCAAAGCCTACCTAAACGCCAAAAAAGAGAGCTTTATGGCACTGCCCCAAGACGGTTTTGTCATGGCAGGGGCGGATGAGCTTAGCCAGTTGCCGTTTATCGCCAATAACCTGCCTGCCGATAAACTAACCCTTATCCAAAACACGCCCACCATCATCAAAAATAACGTCAAAGAGTCTGCCAAAGCGTACAGCAACTATGTCTTTGCCGACACACTCTACCAAGAGATGACCGCCAAATATCCAACACTCACTCAGCAGATGCCCGATTTTTATGAGCGTGAGATTATTGACGGTGAGAGCGTGATTCATGTGATAAATGCCGACAGCGACACCGCCCAGACAGAGATAGAAGCAGGGACGGACACCGCTGATGATAGCCGTGATGACTTTGTGGTCAATAGCGAGCTACTCATGCGTGGGCTATTTTTGTATCTGCAACGGCAAATCGAGAGCTACTATGGCGAGCTACATAGCACCGATGGCACACCCCAAGAAGACCGCCCTATTTCTAAATATGCCCCCGCCACGCATTATGGTGTCTCACATGGCAAAATCGCTTGGGTGCATCAGCGTCACTATCTTACCGATGACACGGTCGGAGCCAGATACATGGATAAAGCAGGCGTGACGAGCAGTGAACCGCTGTTTGTGGATGTCTTTACCCAAATCTTTCAAAACGCCAAACACGTAAATGAGTTCGCTCGCCTGCCATCTGCCAGTCAAACGCCCAATGCCGACAACAGCGTCAATCTCTTTACCTACCAAGATGCTCTGCGAGCCAGATTCAAGGAGACAGGCGAGAAGCCACCGTTTATGGAGCATTACTCTCGTTATGCCTTAGGCGGTGCCAGTAATGATTATGGCTATGGCGATGATTATGGCGATTACAGCGATGAGCTTTATGAAGATTACAGCGATGAAGATTATCTTGATGAAGACATGGATAATAACGGCAAACCCAGCGATAAATGAGTGTGTTTGGTGATTTTAACCTATATAAAAAGGGGATATACTCTATCCTCTTTTGTGTATTACACCCAACCAACTTGATATTTACCACGGGTTTGTAGGGGTTGGCTCTGCACACCCTTTGATGATATTACTATACAAGGCGTGCTCAGCACGCCCCTACGTCCACACATCATTGTATTTGTAGTAATTTTAAAGTTTCTTGGGTGTATATGTTCTATAAAGCCTTTTAAAAGGTTTGCTGATATTTAATGCGGAAACGGTCGCTGTTTGTCCGCCTCTATCCACGCTTGCACCCATTCATCAGGCGGTAGGCTCACCCCGTCATAGCCAAGCGATGATAACACCTGTGCGGTCGGTATGGGTTTGCCCGTCATAAAGTTGGTTACCGCCGTACGAAGCAGTGCATGACAAGTGCATTTGCCATCCACCCACATCGTCTGCTCCATATAAAACCACTTATCATCAATGGCACATACCCGAGTTTTCATCAGCACTTTATCAAAGAGTCGCACACGTTTGCGATACTGAATGGTACTGCCTGCCACCACCAAACCCCACCGATTTTGTACGAGTTTTTTGCCCAGACCTGTACGAATGGCAAAGTCATTTCGCCCTAGGTCAAACAACGTCAAAATCCGCCCATTGTTCATCTCAAAGAAGTTATCAATGTCATTCACATTGGCGGTAAAGCGATACTCGGTCGTGTCAGTCAGACCTGCCACCATGCCTGACTTTTTGCTTTTGCGATAAGCGGTTGCACTGCTGATGATGTTTTGGGTTAGGCGTAAAAATGGATACATAATATACTCAGATTTTTATAAATGGATTAGTGATAAACGATTAGCCTTTACGTTTGGCGGCAAGCATTGCCTGAATGTTCGCCAAATAGTCTGTGGCAACCTTGTTCGGGTCGGCAGATTTTTGGCGTTTGGCAGGATAATCAATGTGGTCGCTTGGCAACTCATCCAAAAAGCGTGACGGCGTGGTCTGGCGATACTCTTTGCCCGCCCTGCGTTTTTGGGCATACATCAAGGTCAGCTCATGCCTTGCTCGTGTGATACCCACATACATGAGACGACGTTCTTCTTCGACCGTCTCCGAGACAATAGAATTACGGTGTGGCAAGATGTCTTCTTCGACCCCAATGATATACACAAAATCAAATTCAAGCCCCTTAGCGGCGTGCAGGGTCATGAGATTAACTTTGTTGGTATTTTCTTCTTCTTGCTGTTGTTCTAGCATGTCTAGTAGCACAAGCTTGCGAATCACCGCTTCAATGCTTTTTTCATCATCATCTTCGGCACGGTCTATGAGTGCATGAATGGACGAGTACAAGGATTCGATGTTGTCAAGGCGGTTTTTTTCTTGTTGGGGTGTTTTGCTGTCTTCTTTGATGTAGTCAAGATACCCCGTCTCCATAATCATCTGACGCACCAGTGGCATGGGGTCGGGATTATCATAAAGCTCACGGGTATAATGCTCAATAAACTCTCCAAAACTGGCAAGCGTCGCCCCTGCCTTTGCCCCCACTGCCGATTTTAGCCCCGCATGAGAGCAGGCAGACAGTAGCGATAAGCCATGTTCTTGGGCGACCAGTCCGAGCTTTTCTAAGGTTGCCGAACCCATGCCACGTTTGGGCGTGTTGATGATCCGCAAAAATGCCGCGTCATCATCAGGATTTAGGATAATCCGCAAATAACTCATGACGTCCTTAATCTCCGTGCGAGCAAAAAATGACGTACCGCCCGAGAGCTTATACGGCACTTGTAGTGAACGCAGTTCGGCTTCTAGCACCCGAGCCTGAAAGTTGGAGCGATACAGCACGGCATACTGCTCCCATGAGTTGTTATGTCTTAGGCGGTGCGTCACTATCTCTTTTGCCACACGCTCTGCTTCCACCCCATCATCGGGCGAGCTTAGCACCCGAATCAGCTCGCCATGCCCTTTATCCGACCACAGCGATTTTTCAAAAATATGCTCATTATTGGTAATCACGGCATTGGCAGACGCCAATATGCGATTGGTAGAGCGGTAGTTTTGTTCTAGCTTGACAACATGCAGAGCGGGGAAATCCTGCTTTAACAACGCCATGTTCTCAGGCTTTGCCCCACGCCACGCATAGATAGATTGGTCATCATCGCCCACCACCGTGAACCTTGCCCGAATGCCTACCAGTAGCTTGATAAGCTCATACTGAGCGGTATTGGTGTCTTGGTACTCGTCCACGAGCAGGTAGCGAATGCGGTTTTGCCATTTTTCCCGCACTCGCTCATTTTCTTTTAAAATACGGGCAGGTAGGACAATCAAATCATCAAAATCCACCGCATTATATGCTCGCAAATTCCGCTCATACAGCCCATACAGATGAGCGAAAATCACATCTTCGGGGTTGGTCAGTGTCCGCTCAGCATCTTCGGGGGCGACTAAGTCATTTTTCCAGTCACTAATCATCTTAATCGCCTTACCCACCATGTCCGCACGCTCCGCCCCTGATAGGTTATCACGCACCATCAGCTCGGCAAGCAGGCGTTTGCTGTCATCGGCATCCATGATACTAAAATTGCCTTTTAGGGGCGTGTTAATGAGTTCATACCGCAAAAACTGCAAACCAAACTGGTGAAACGTGGACACCGTCAGCCCACGAGTTTTCTCGCTTGGCAAGAGTTTTTTGACACGCTCTTTCATCTCCCTTGCCGCCTTATTGGTAAAGGTCATTGCCGTGATACGCTCGGCAGGCGTGTTGCAGTTTTGGACAAGATGAGCGATTTTTTGGGTAATCACAGACGTTTTGCCCGACCCTGCCCCTGCCAGAACGAGCAAAGGGCCTGAAACATGGGCTAGGGCTTCTTGTTGGCGGGGATTTAGTTGACTCATAATCTAAATTCTTCGGGCAAATAGTTGCCTATTATAATGGATTTTGGCAAATTGGGCAAAAGTTTGTGGTAAATTTATCGGTAATATGAAGTATTGTTATGTCATATTTTTGGTTAAAATTTATCCACATTACATAGAAAGGTGCATAACACGCACCTGATGATTTTTATTAAATCTCTTTCCAAACTAAAAATAAACCCTTATAAACACTGGGTTTGAAGTTTTTAAGAATCTATAAAAATCGGGGTTTGAAAAGAAGTCTATTATTTAAAATTATTTCAAATCAAGTCAAATAAAACAAACACCACACCGCACACACGCCCAAGACAATCCCCATACCGTTAATTTTGGAGATTTTTTCTTTAAAAATAAATAACCCCACAACCGCTCCCAAACATATCACGCCGATATTCATGCCAGCAAATACCAAGGTTGGGTCATCTTTATAGGCTTGATGAGCTTTGATATAAAATAAAATATTAAAAAAGTTTAATACCCCAAGCAAAATCCCACTAATCAAACTTTTACCTTGCCATTTGGTTTTATTGATTATTAGATAAATAAATAACAAGACAAATGCCAATATAAAGCTCACAAGTAAGGTATTGGCAAAGGCATTACCTAATTTTGCCATTTGTTTAAATAAAATATCAATCACGCCATAGCCTGCCCATACTCCGCCTAATATTAAAGCGGTGTTTTTGATATTTAATGAATTATCTGTTTTGGCATGATTGGTTTTTAGGCTGTTTTTTAAATTGGCTTTTGGGTTGGGTTTATAAGTTAGGGCAATGAGTGATGAAAACGCCAAAATAATGCCCACACCTTTGGCAAGTGTTAAACTTTCTCCAAATATGGTAAATGACGCCAATATCGGCAAAAATAACGCCAAACGCTGTGCCACGTCCGATTTGGCAATGCCAACGAGTTGCACCGCCTTTGCCATGATGATAAATACGCTCGGCAACAGCACGCCCAAGGCGATGACGATAAATGCCCCATTTGCCATAATTTCGCTGACATTTAAACTGGGCTTTAATAAGAAAATACATAAAATAATAGCGGTGATATAATTCACCAAAATGGCTTGGGCAATATCAATATCTTGACGGCGTGCCACTTTTAGAAAAATAGACACCAAGACACTGGCACAAATGGCAGAGATTAGAAAAATCATGGATGAAATATTTTGTTACAAATTGGTGTGATATTATAACCATGATTGGGCGTGTTTGTCAAGTGGCGTGAAGGGGTGTTCACCAAATTAACCAAGATGTCCGCCCTTTTATCCAATTCTCCATTTGAAATCATCAATATGATGTGTGACAATAAAGCATCAAACTTAACAAGCACACAGCATGATAAACATAAAAATTTCTATTCTTTTATTCATAATGTTACTTTCTGCCTGCACCAACCACAATCAAAATTCAAAAAACACGATTGAACATGATGTCAATATCACCAATATCAGCAAAGACAACAACAAACCACCGCCAGCATTACCAACCAATGATGAACTATTAAGCTCCCTAAAATCTAATGATTGGCAAAAATTAGCGTTAACTTATGAAAATATATCCAATCAGTGGCGATTGATTGTAGTAAGTGATATAAATTTTAACAACCTAAATTTGCCGATTGTTAAAAAAGATGATTTTATATTGATTTTTGAAAAAAGTGTAGAATTAGACAATCATTGGATGTACATGCCCAATAATTGCAACAGCATGAATGGTGAATTTGTACTCACCAAGACGGGCATAAAAATTCAAGGTAGCCTACCAACAACTGAAATGGCTTGCTCACCACTACATAAAGATTTAGATGACAACATTATCCATACTGTTATTTTAAATGGTGATTATGAAATTTATCAAAAAGAAATGCAAAAGATTTTAAAAATAACCCACAATCATCAATATTGGCTATTTATCAACACAGTTGCGACAAAGCCTGGCTTATGACAAATTTCAAATTCGTTAGATGTGATATTTATTTAAAGCAAAGCGAATATTTGGGTCATAGTTAATATAAGTTTGATAAGACTTGGCATTCTGCATTTTGATGATTTAGAGAGCATAAAACAGATAAATCACAAATGCAAATCATGTCCACA
>NZ_MXAP01000156.1 GCF_002027555.1 Moraxella equi | reverse complement strand
TATTTTAGTTTAACAATGCCACTTTTTCCAAAAATCATCACAAAATAAAGACACACAAGTAATAAAGATATGTTATGATAAGTCACTTTTAATTTGTCAGTTGTGACAACCGAGTTTGGAAGTACTATGATGTCAAAAAAACAACTTTTTTTATCAGGGGTAGCAACAGTCATCGCAGGCGGTTTGTTTGCCCAAAGTTATGTGGGCGTGGCGATGGCACAGGATAAAGTCGGTTTTGAGCCGACTGCCGAACAAAAAGTCACCGCCCGTCAAGTGTCGTTATTATTGGACAAAGCCCATTATCTAGACCAGCCCCTAAACCAGGAAATGGGGGCAAAAATCTTGACCATGTACTATGACCAGCTTGACCCATCACGCACGCTTTTTTTACAGTCGGACATCGATGAGTTAAATGCCAAATATGCCGATAATTTCGCCGAACGCCTAAAACGTGGCGACTTGTCGGCAGGGATTGAAGTGTTTGAGCGTTATCGCACACGCTCCAATGAGTATTATGATTTTGCCAAAGAGTTTTTAAAAACCGATGTCAATCTAAACACCGATAAAACCATCGTACTAGACCGTGAAGAAGCCTCACGTTTTAAGAGCGTTGATGAGCAGCGAGAGTTTTGGCAAACGCAGACCACCTATGCACTCATCGGACTGACTCTTGGTCAAGAAGATGACAAGGCAAAGGATAAGGCATTTTTGGATAATCCTGAGCTGGCTCGGGGACAGGATTTGGTGCGTGGCGATGAGCGTACGCCCACCGAGATTTTACTAAACCGCCTAAATCGTCAGCAAGAACAGCTTGCCCGCCTAAAAAATGATGAAATCATGGAAACGATTTTAAATGCGGCGACCTTGACTTACGACCCACACAGCAACTATTTTGCTCCTGTCCAGGCCAATGAAATGCAAATCCAGTCAAATTTGCAATTAGAAGGCATTGGCGTATCCATTCGCCCTGACCGCAAGAACCCTGATTATATCCGTATTGTGAGCCTAGTGGACGGTGGTCCTGCCCAAAAAACAGGGCAAATCCAAGCCAATGACCTGATTTTGGGGGTTGCCCAAGATGGCGAGAGCATGGTGGATACGGTCGGATTTAGCACCCGTGAGATAGTGGCACTCATTCGGGGAGCAAAAGGTACGTCTGTTACCATTCGTGTCAAACAACCCAACACGCCCGACAGTTCGGCTCGTACGGTCACCATCGTGCGTGACGTCATCAAACAAGAAGATTCAGGCGTGCATCACCGTGTGATTGAAGTGCCTTATGATGGTGGCATCAAGCGTGTGGGCGTGTTAGAAATTCCCAGTTTTTACCTTAACTTTGCCGCACGTCGTAGTGGGGCAGAGGCGGATGAGTACCGTTCGGTCAGCCTTGACACCGAAAAAGCCATCAAGGCGTTAAATGAGCAAAACATTGATGGCATGGTGGTGGATTTACGCAATAACCCTGGTGGTTCGTTAGATGAAGTTGTCAAAATGCTGGGGCTATTTATCAAAGAAGGTCCTTTGGTGCAAATCCGTGACAATAAAGGCAACGTGCAGGTATTTGCCGATAAAGACGGTGGCAAACAGCTCTATGCAGGCGAGATGGTGGTGCTTATCAATCTAGGCTCGGCATCTGCGTCAGAGATTTTCTCAGCGGCGATTCAAGACTATGGGCGTGGACTGGTGGTGGGCAGTACAACCACAGGCAAAGGCTCGGCACAGGTACAGCGTGATGATTTGGCACTTGGGTCAATGACGCTCACACAGCGTAAATTTTATCGTATCACAGGCGGTAGCACCCAAAACAAAGGCGTGGTGCCTGATGTGCCACTGGTGAATATCTATGAAGGGGTTGAGTTTGGTGAGCGTGAGTATAAAAACCCCTTGGAGTGGGACACCATCAAAACCACGCCATTCATGGCACATGGCAAATACGCCAAGGATTTGATGGCATCGCTCATCGCATCATCAAAGGCACGCCAAGAGAGCAATCCACAGTTTAAATATTTGACAGCACTCAATGACATTCGTGCCATGGATGATGACAAAAAACCTGCCGATGTGGACATTGACAAACGCCGTGCCAAGCGTGACCTTATTGAGCAAAAAACCTTGGCTGCCGAAAACGCCCGTCGTCAAGCCACAGGCGAGGCCCCATTTACCGACTGGTCAATGTATCAGGCAAGCATGGACGCCCTAGCCGAAGAGCGTAGCTTGATGAAAGAAAACGAACGCCCCCAACTGCCCGAAAGTGAAGCGTTTGTCATTGAAGCGGCGACCTTGATGTTTGAAGCCAAAGACAAAAAGACAGTGGTGGAATAATATAAGGCAAAAGTGGGCAAAGACAAAATAAAGCATGATGGGTTTGTCATGCTTTATTTTTTGCTAAAATTTATCGTTATCCCCTAGGATTTTTATCAAAACTTGGTTATAATAAAAAAGATTTTGACCGACAAAACGGCAAAATTACGAACATTTATTCATTCATCCATTTGTTTATTTTAAGGAAATATCATGGCTATTGAACGCACACTTTCTATCGTAAAACCAGACGCAGTGGGTGCCAACCACATCGGTGAGATTTTCTCTCGCTTTGAAAAAAATGGTCTAAAAATCATCGCCACCAAGATGAAACATCTATCAAAAGAAGAAGCCGAAGGTTTTTATGCTGAGCATAAAGAGCGTGGTTTTTTTGCTGACCTAGTGGCATTCATGACCTCAGGTCCTGTTGTTGTGTCTGTACTAGAAGGCGAAAATGCGGTACTTGCTCACCGTGACATCCTAGGTGCGACCAACCCAAAAGAAGCAGCAGCTGGCACCATCCGTGCTGACTTTGCTACCAGTATTGATGAGAACGCCGCTCATGGTTCTGACAGCACCACATCTGCTGAGCGTGAGATTGCTTATTTCTTTGCTGATAACGAAGTTTGCCCACGCACTCGTTAATCTTTGCCCAAAACTGCTAAGCAAACAAAAACCGAGCCATGATAAATGGTTCGGTTTTTTGATGAAACAAAAATCAATCAAAATCAGTCAAAGACCACGGTTTTATTACCATCTAAGATAATACGGTCTTCTAAATGCCACCTGACCGCACGAGCCAGCACTTCACGTTCAATGTCTCGCCCAAGCTCTCGTAGCTCTGCCACATCAAAGGCATGACTGACACGCTCCACGCCTTGCTCGATGATAGGGCCTTCATCAAGCTCGCTTGTGACATAGTGAGCGGTTGCCCCGATGAGTTTGACTCCTTTATCAAAGGCTTGTTTGTAGGGATTGGCTCCCACAAAGGCAGGCAAAAATGAGTGATGAATGTTAATGACTTTGCTCTCCCATTTATTAACAAAACTTGGCGTAAGAATCTGCATATAACGAGCCAGTACCAGTAAATCATTGCCCTGCATGACTTCATCGATTTTGTCGTAGGCTTCGTCTTTGTTGTCTTTACCGACGGGAATATGCACAAAAGGAATGCCAAAGCTCTCAACATCAGCACGCAAATCTTCGTGGTTGGAGACGACTTTGGTAATCTGACAAGGCAATGCCCCACGGCTATAACGCCACAAAAGTTCTAGCAAGGCATGGTCTTCTTTGGACACCAAAATCCCCACTTTTTTGACATCAAAACTGCAAGACAACCGCCAGCTCATTTGGTATTTGTCAGCGACATTTTTGGCAAAGGTATCAAGTAGGGTTTGTTTTTTGTCTGCCAAATCTTCTACATGAAATTCTACTCGCATGAAGTATTTACCGCCATAGGCTTCGGTCGTGTGTTGGTCAAGCGAGATGATGTTTGCCCCGTGATGATATAAAAAGCCTGATACCGCTTGGACAATGCCTGCTTGGTCGGCACAAGTTACCAAAAGTCGTGCAATGTTTTGATTCATGGTCTTACTCTGTTTTCATTAAAAAAGTGTTAATTTTACCACCATCTGAGTCCGATGGGGGAATTTTTTGATAAAAAATGTTGTTTTGGCTTTTAAAATGAGTGTGTTGATTTTTCTAAAAATAAAAAAGGATTTAAAAGCCGTTTAACCTTTAAATCCTTTGTTATAACAAAAACCCTTATCCTAATATCAAACTGTCATCCGCCACTTTCTCGCCACGAGTTTTTTCAAACATATCTAGCAGGTCTTGAACATTCATACCACGGCGTTCATCGCCTGAGACGTCAAGCACCACTTGCCCTTGATGGAGCATGACGGTGCGTGTGCCGTGGGCTAATGCCTGAGCCATTGAGTGCGTGACCATGAGTGTGGTTAGCCGACCTTCATTCACGATTTTGTCGGTGAGTTCTAGGACGAAACTGGCGGTTTTGGGGTCAAGGGCGGCGGTGTGTTCGTCTAGGAGTAGGATTTTTGATGGTTGTAGGCTTGCCATCAAAAGACTGACCGCTTGACGTTGTCCGCCTGAGAGCAGTCCCATGCGGTCGGTTAGGCGGTTTTCTAACCCTAGGTTCAAGATGGCAAGTTTGTCACGAAACAGCTCACGATTTTTGCTGTTTAGGGCAGGAAGTAAGCCACGCACACCCCCACGTTTAAAGGCGAGAGCCATGTTCTCTTCGATGGTTAAGGCTTCACAAGTGCCTGCCATCGGGTCTTGGAACACACGGGCGACCCAGTGACTGCGTTTGTGCGTGGGCTTTTTGGTAACGTCCGTGCCATTTATCACAATCGAGCCAGTGTCGGGGCGTAAGGCACCGCTTACTGTGTTTAGAAAAGTGGATTTGCCTGCCCCGTTGGTGCCGATGACAGTCACAAACTCGCCATCGTTGATGTGTAAAGACAGTCCACGCAAGGCAGGGTTTTCGATGGGTGTGCCAGCATTAAAGGTCAGGCGTAAGTCGGTTGCTATCATCATGAGACACCCCCTGTTTTGGCAGACTTTTTGCCCATGCCAAACGCACTTAGGGCTTTTGAGCGAAATTTGGGTAAAATCAGAGCAATCGCCACGAGTAGGGCGGTTACTAGGTTCAAGTCCTGCGGTCCAAAGCCGATGCTACGTAGGGTTTGGCTAGATAGGGCGATTTGGATAAACAGCTTGTACAGCACGGCACCGATGACCACCGAGAGCGTGATAAGAAAGATTTTTTTGGCACTTAGCACGGTCTCGCCGATGATGACCGCCGCCAGACCGACCACAATCGTACCGATACCCACCGAGATGTCCGCCCCGCCTTGGGTCTGTACAAATAACGCCCCAGATAGAGCAATCAAGCCGTTGCTAATCGCCATGCCAAGCATGATGGTAAAGGAGGTGTTAATGCCTTGGGCTTGTGTCATTTTTAGGTTAGAGCCTGTGGCACGCATGGCAAGCCCTGTCTCGGTGCTAAAAAACCAGTCAAGCAGTAGTTTGATCACAACCACAACCGCCCCTGCGACCAGTACACGTACCCACATGCCATTATCGCCACTGATAAATGGGGTAAAAACGGTCGGCTCACCAAGTAGTGATAGGTTGGGGGCGTTCATGATACGTAAGTTTACCGAATACAGAGCGGTCATGACCAAAATACCTGCCAGGAGGTGTAATATGCCAATCTTGACGTTAAGCCATGCGGTAACAACCCCTGCCATCATGCCTGCCATCATGCCAAAAAGACAAGCCACCCAAGGGTTAAAGCCTGCGATGATGGATACTGCCGCCACTGCACCGCCCAAAGGAAAACTACCATCGGCGGTCAAATCAGGAAAATCCAAAATGCGAAACGATATGAGCACCCCGAGTGCCATGATGGCATATATCAGTCCGCTCTCTAACGCCCCTAAAAAGGCAATCAATGACATATCTGCTCCAATCAAAACAAAACACACGCCCACGATTTGGCGTGCATTTTGTATTTATAAAATAATTATCTAAAAGGCATTATTCTACCACTGTTTTGGGTTTATCCAAAATGGATTGTGGCACGCTCAAACCCTGCTCGCCGGCATTTTTCTTGCTGACCATCAAGTCAAGCTCGCTGGCACTGTACACGGCGATGTCGCCTGCTTTTTCGCCTTTTAGGATGCGGGCGGTGATTTTACCTGTTTCTAGCCCTAGATTATGATAATTCACGCCAAGAGCGACGCTCGCTCCACGCTCGACCACGCTAGGGTCAGATGAGACAAGGGGGATTTTGCCTTCTTTGGCGACTTTGGCAAGAGCTTCATAGACGTTGATGACGTTGTTGTCGGTTGATGTATAAATCACGTCCACTTTGCCAACCAGACTTTGGGCGCTCATGGCGATATCTGATGATTTTTGGGCAGGGGATTCAACGATGGTAATGCCTTGGGGTTCGGCGATGTCTTTTAGGTTACGCAAAGTCACGGTGGAGTTCACCTCCCCTGGGCTGTACACGAAACCGATGTTTTTGACGCTAGGAATCAGCTCTTTGATAAGGTCAATCTGTGGTGCAAGTGGTAGCACGTCCGATGCCCCTGTTACGTTGGTGCCAGAGCCATCTAGTTTGGGTACTAGTTTGGCTTCCACAGGTTCGGTTACGGCAGAGAATACCACAGGAATGCTCGTGGTGGCATTCACGACCGCTTGGGCGGATGGGGTGGCGATGGCGATGATGGCGTCAGGGTTGTCCGCCACGAACTGTTTGGCGATTTGTCCTGCGGTGGCAGGGTTGCCTTGGGCGGATTGGAAATTGACCGTTAGGTTCTCGCCTTCTTTAAAGCCTTCGCTGGCTAGGGCTTCAAGCGTGCCTTGACGAACAGCGTCCAGTGCAGGGTGTTCGACGATGGCAGTAATGGCAATCGATTTGTTCTCGGCAGTCGTGGGGCTTGGACGGTCTCGCTTTGACTGGCAGGTTTATCACCGCCACAGGCAAACAGTAGCGAGCAAAGCATGCTCATGCCGATGAGTTTGGGAAATTTGGCACTGATGGTCGCCATAACGAACTCCTTGTGTAACAATATGATGACTTTTACCCCACTCTCAACTT
>NZ_MXAP01000155.1 GCF_002027555.1 Moraxella equi | reverse complement strand
GTTAGTTGAGAGTGGGGTAATTTTTATCAAATTCAATAAAATGTTATCAATGTTCAACACGCCCCAAATCCATAAAAAATTTAAGTATTAGGGCATAGGGGTGAATCATATTCGCCCAAAAATCAACACGTTATCATAGGGCAAATGTGATTTGCCCCTACAAGTCTATCTAAAAGTATGATCAATTAACAGCGCTTTTTTTAAAACCCGCTATTATCCAGCCTTTTGACCCATGTGTCTAGCGTACGATTGTTATGTAATTGTAGCAAACGAAAACCACTCGCCACATCATCAATACCAAATTCATCTCGGTGAGGGGCAAATTGACGAGACGTGGCAGGGCAGGTATAGAGCGTTCCGCCATTTTGTTGCAAGATATGTGCCTGATGAACGTGTCCACAGAGAACATGGGGGCGATGGGCGGTATTGGTGGTGTGAGCGTTTAGTATCGCCCAAAATTCATCGCCATTTTGCAACATATGCTCATCTATCCATGCCGAGCCGATAGGGGTAGGGTGGTGGTGCAGGGCGATAAGGGTGGGCATGGCGTGATTTAGATGAGTCTTTAAAAAGGCAAGCTGGGCATCATCAAGTCGCCCGTAAATATGACCATGTAGGGCAGAATTGACCGCTAAAAGTTGCCAAGTGGCGTGGGGCAAGTCTATGATAAGGCGGTGGGTGTCAATAAGCCTGTCATCTTTGGCAATGGGGAGAAATGTGCGTTTGTCAAAAGGTAAATCATGCCCTATCTCATGTGTTACGTCATGATTGCCCGCCAAGCACAGATAGGGGGTATTTGTTTTATCCAATGCAGCAAACAGCCAATCATAAAGGGGTAAATGACCGTCATTGACCAAATCGCCTGTGAGTAATAGTAAGTTTGGCTTAAAGGTTAAGGCAAAATCCAGCACTTTTAAAAATTTATCAGTATTGGTAGGGACGTGCGTGGATAAATGTAAATCGCTGATTTGAGCGATGACAAAATCAGACGGAGTGGATAGGTGGGTGGGGTAGGTCATGGTGGAGTGGTTTAAAATATGGTTAAATGTAAATGGGTGGGGCAGATTGCCATTTGTTTAAATATTATTTGTTTAAGCACCATAGGGCAAATGTGATTTGCCCTTACAATACCTTTTAAAACATGATAAATAAAGAATGTCAAACAGGTTTCAATTTCAATTTCAATTTAAAAGGGTAATTTACCAATTTACGACTTACCCAACACCTTTCCCACCCCAAACACCCCCAAAAACCCCACCGCCAATGTCATGACAATGGCAAGCCCTGTTTGTACGTCAAGCCACACGCTTCCCCACACGCCTGTGGTTACGGCGATTTGGGCGATTATCATGGCAAAGATGACCATTTGTGTGGGCGAGTGAGCGAGCAGGCGAGCGATAAGAGCAGGTAGGATAAGTAGCCCTGTGATGAGCAGACTGCCAACCGCTTGAATGGCAACGGCACAAAACCCCGCCAGAAGCCCCATAAAAAAGAGCTGTTCGGTCTTAGGATTGATGCCTGCGATAGACGCTAGGGCTTCTGATGTGGCAAGTTTGACCTGTTTTTGCCAAATCCACACCAAAAAGATAACCCCTGCCCCAACCATAACCGCCAAACGGGGCAAATCGCCCCAATCCATGTCAAGTAAGCTACCAAACAAAAAGCCTAGCACGTTGGCTTGTTGCTGGGTAAGCTGGGTGAGCGTTAAAAGCCCCAAACACAACAGCGACACGGCAAGTACCGACAGCGTGGCATCGCTTGGCAGTCGCTTGTCTTGCAAAAACATAAGCGTGATGACCACGCCTATGCTCACCACACCCACACCCATGTCGGCAGGGATGGACAGCCACGCCCCAATCGCTACGCCAAGCAGAGCCCCATGAGCGAGCGTATCGGCAAAAAACGCCATGCGTCGCCACAGCACCAAACAGCCAAGTGGGGCGGACAGTAGGGCGAGCAGTGAACCTGCTATCCAAGCAGGGGCGATAATCGGTAGCCAATCGTTCATAACTTTTCTAATGGGTATTTAATGGGTGTGCTGACAATGGTCGTGGTGGTGGATATAGGGGGTTTGGTGGTGGGCTTGGTATTGTCCAAAGAGTGCCACAAATTCAGGCAGATGAGCGATGTCGGACGGCACGCCTTGACAGCAGATGTGTTTTTTTAGGCAAACCACACGCCGAGTGCCTTTCATGACCCAGTGCAAATCGTGCGACACAACGAGCATGGCACACGCCAAAAACGGGGGCATACTGTCTATAAAGTCATAAAGTAGCTCTTCGCTATCGGGGTCTAGCCCTTGCATGGGTTCGTCTAAGATAAGCAGGTCGGGCTTGTCAAGCAATGCTCTTGCCATAAGGACACGCTGAGTCTCGCCCCCTGATAGGTGGTGTATTTGGCGGTCAAGCAAGGGGGCAAGCGATAACTTTTGTAGGACAAAATCACGCTCATCAGGCGTTAGGCGTTTGGTGTTCGCTTGGACGAGCAAATCTTTGACACGGAGCGGTAAGATGCTTGGCACGCTAAACTTTTGGGGGACGTAACTTATCACGCTGTTGTGCTTGATGATGTCGCCTGACGTGGGTTTGTTTAAGCCCAAAATGAGCTTGACCAGCGTGGATTTGCCTGCCCCGTTTGGGCCGATAAGACTGACCATTTCACCTTTGGATAAGCTAAGCGATATGTCGGTTAAAATCTTGTTTCGACCGACATGAAAGCTGACTTTATCTAAGCGAAACAGCTCGTCTGTATTAGCGACTGTGTTAGTGACAGGCACGGCACACGCCTTTTAGTTCAATGACCGTGCGTTCTATGTCAAACCCTGCGTCATCTTTGGCAAAATTGACAATAGTGTCCACAGGCACGTTAGAGCATTCTTCAACGCTTTGGCATTTTTGGCAAATCAAAAAGGCGGCGGCGTGCTTGGAGCGTGGGTGGCAACATGGCACATAAGCGTTCATGGAGCTTAACTGATGAATCAACCCTTCGGCAAGCAAAAATTCTAACGAACGATAAATGGTCGGTGGGGCGATGTTCTTGTTTTTTGCCCCTGATGAGTGGCGAGCAGACTGCAAGGCACTGATAAGGTCATACGCCCCAAGTGGTTTGTCCGCTTCCAAAATCAGTCCGTACACTTCTTCACGCAAGGGCGTAAAACGCACGCCCCGAGCTTCACAGTGGGCTTTGGCATCGAGCATACGTTGTTTGGGGTCTTGATGTTCGTGGACATTATGGTGGTGGTCGCATTGGCAGGCGTGGTCGGTCATGATAGGCTCTTTTGGTTGTTCAAAATTATAAAAATTACATTTAAAATATACGTTATTTTACCATAAAAATAGTTGGACAATTTTAAAATGACTGATGAATGCCATTGATATAACATATCATCAAATGGGCGGTGTTTGTGTTGGTAATTTTTACGAAAAATGCTTGTTTCATCTTAATTTAGATACATTATAACAAAAGCCCATGATATATGATATAATCTTACAAGACATTACCGCAAATTTATGCAAGTTTTGTGCCATTTTTTGCATTTTTTAAATAAATTTATTAAAAAGGTTGTCATGTTATTTTCTAAATTCCCCTTTACCAAACTAAGCCTATTTGCCTTGCCTACCCTGCTGTCTGCGACCGTCCATGCAGGCACGGTAACGGTGAGTAATTATCCATTGTTACTTTTGTCCAATGCAGTAACACAGGGAGCGGAACCTGCCCAAATGCTACTATCCACAGGCGATGTTGGTCATCATGGTAGTCTCTCGCCAAGCAAAGTCAAGCTCGTGGGCGACAGCGATTATGTGGTGTGGTTTGGGCATGAGCTTGAACAAAATCTCGTTAAGACCTTAGAGAACGCCCCCAATGCCATTTCGCTATTTAAGATGAAGGCGTTTTATCGTCTGCCTATGAGGCAGCTTGATGGCACGCCCCGAGCCGACACCTTTGACCCACACATTTGGCTAGACCCAGAGAACGCCAAAGCCATTGTGCGAGCATTGGCGGTGGTGCATTCACATGCCAACCCCGAGCATAAGGGGTTGTATGCCGATAACGTCAAGGCGTTTCATCAGGCCATGGATAAGGCGGTGGCACAGGTACCAAAAGAGCATAAGCGGGCGTATTGGGCGTATCACGATTCATTCGCCTACCTTGAACGCTCGGCAAATCTACGTTTTGCAGGGGCATTGACCCCCGACCATCATCTGTCGCCCAAAGCCAGCCAATTTCGCATTTTAAATAATAACCGCCCATCGCCTTATATGTGCCTACTGTCGCAAGGGGCGATTTCGGACGGCATTAAAAACAAGCTCGGCAATGTCGGCACGCTTATCAAACAAGAAGACATGTCAGACGGCACCGATTTTGTGGACGTGTGGCAGGCGACCGTCAATGAGATTTATGCGTGTATCGACCAAAAATAAATTGGCGGATAGGGCGTATATAAAGGCGATGTGGTAAGCATTGCCTTTTTGTCTATAAATGACATCTATCAAACCTGCTACAACCAAAGGCGTATTTTATTTTCCTAAAACCGATAAAGCTGACAAAAGCTTCATTCTATATTTATCATAAAAATAAATGATATTATCACTTTTTACTGATGAAAAAATGCTGATAAAATCTTGTAAGTTTTTTAAAAACTTTTTATAATACAGAACCTTACGATTTTTTCACTGTGTTTTTGAGAGCATCATGAGCAAGCCTGCCCAGCGTCATCAGCAAGCCCGTGTGTACCGCTTGCAATTTCGTCAAGCATGGGCGGTATTGATACTCATTGGCATAGGTTTTATCCTTGAAACGTTGGGCGTTGCTCACGCCACCAAAAGCATGGCATCGGGCGGACTGCTTGGCTACATCGCCCAGTCTGCGTTTACACTCATTGCCTACCGTACGACAGGGGCGAGAGCAGGGCGTGTTATCATGCTCAACATGTATCTGGGGCAGATGATAAAATGGTTTATCACGCTGATGGGTTTTGCCCTGATTTTTATGTTGGCTAAGCCGATTGGGGCGTTTTTGGTGATTTTGAGTTATTTTGCTCTACAAGTTGTGCATGTTATGGTAATGTGGCGTATTTAGATTATCAATTAATTTTTAAAAATAGTTAGATTTTTTAAATTTAATGCTCATTTTTTTGCCAAAAATTGAAAAAATTCTGTAAGAAAACTCATATTTACCCTTTACAAGAACTACCAAAGTAGGGTATTATACTTCGGATTGCTTAGGGCGTGTTGAACATTGATAACATTTTATACAATTTAATAAAATTTAACGATTTCAACCAATTTTTGCATGGAAAATGGCTAAATCTTGTTTTTCA
>NZ_MXAP01000154.1 GCF_002027555.1 Moraxella equi | reverse complement strand
GGTTGGGTTGTAAATTCAAGGGGTAAATAAAGTCGGTGCGGACAGTCCGATAAGCTGGTGTTTTAGCAGGACTTGCCCGAGCAAAAACAGATAATAAAATGTTAAGCTGTCATATATCCATTTGTTGCCGGCACTGCCATTCATACCCTTTGCCACAGGCAGTATGCCGGTATAATCGTTTGGCACAAAAAACAAACTACCAAACAGCAAGCACGGCAAGAGCCCAGTGCTTATCACAGGCAAGCAAAACATCTCTTTATAAATGGCAAACCCCAAACGGTCGGGCAGACCAAATACAATCATGTCTAGCCTGACTTTTTAACTACCACATAACGATAACTGCCGTCATCAAGGGTTTCTTGACTGGCAAGCGTATGCCCCAAATGCCGACAAAAGTTGGGAATGTCTCGGGTGGTGGCGGGGTCGGTCGCTAGGATATGAATTTCATCACCTCCTTTGGCGGTGCGAATGCTCTTATGTAGGAGCATGACAGGTTCAGGGCAGATTAGCCCTGTGGTGTCCAGCATAACAGTATCGCTCATAGCGGATGCCCTTCAAAATCACTTAAAATCTGCCGTTCGTCTGCCGTCCATGCTTGTTTGTTACCGTCTTTGTCGGTGCGGACGATGGTTGCCGTGCCATTGGCAACGATGGCATTTTGGGTAGTGCTGTAATATTCATAAGCCATCGACAGACTGGTGTTGCCGATTTTGGTGCATTTAACGCCGATAAGTAGGGTGTCAGGATAATACACGGGGCGTAGGTAGTTACATGATGAGCCTGCTAAAATGGTTAAAGTTTCGTCCTTGAACATGGCAAGCGAATGCAAATAGCTGATACGGGCAGATTCGGCGTAGCGGTAATAAGCGACATTATTGACATGATTAAAGGCGTCCATCTCGCCCCATGCCACAGGTTGGACGTGGACGATGGGGTAGTCGTGTAGCTCGGTGGGGCGGTCATTGCCTGTGAGTGTGGCGGTGTAAGGATGGGTCATGGGGATGTCCTTTTAAGTTTCAATTTATCTAAAATGATTAACGCATGATGAGTTCGCTGTTTTTTGCCTGTTTTGGATTTATTTTAACATCTGAACACTGCTCAGCTCTTTGTTCTTGGGGCTGTTGGCAATTAAATCATAGATCCAAAATAGGGCGTCATCGATGGTATTTAGGGCGACTTGCTGTCCGATTTGCCCTGTTTTGGTGTCGGTGTTGTTTGCATTTTTACCGTCTTTTTTGCCGTCTCTGTCGCTGGCTTTGTTTGCCAAAGCGGTTTGTTCAGATTGCTTTTTTAGGCTCTCAGGGTCAATCTTACCGCCGTGTAAGGTAATATGGCTTTCTAACTGTGAGCGGACTTCTTGTAAGTAACTGGTCATCAATCCCCTGTCTCGCACGTTTGCCGAACCGATGGCAAGCGATAACATCATACTGGCGTCATGAAGCAGGATGTCGCCACGACTTAGGGGGGCGTTGGGTGTACTGGTCTGCTGAGTGCGTAAAAAAGCTTGCACGTCTCGCATTTTGATGATGTGAGCCTGCCATGCGTCAGGCTGTGTTTTTAGCGTGCCGATGTAGGCGATGTCTGCCTTTATGCTACTGCTTAGGGCGGATTTGATCGATGGGGCGATACCAGTCATCTGCCCAAGCTGATAATCAATGGCTTGCAAGGCGGTCAAGGTGTCATCATAACTGCCTTGTTCAAAGAGCTTGTTGGTCATGGCAAGTTCGATTTTTAAAAATTCAGCGTCTTTGCTCGCTTCGGCTTTATTTGTTTTTTTGTGGCTGTCGGTTGGGGTGATGGCGAACAGGCGGTCGTCCATGTCGTTTAGGCGGGTATCGACGGTGTCCATTTTGGCAAGGCGTTCATCTACTTTATCCACGACCGACGTAAAAGAAAGGTATAGCCACAACAGCCCACCTGCCAGTAGGATAATGACCAGCCATTGCAGTCGCATGAGTACCACCCGAGCTTGGTCGGCTTGTTTTTTAAGCTCTTCTCTCTCGACTTCTTTGGCGTGGGCGCATTTGGCGTCCAGCTCTTCTAGATTTGCCTTGATGGCTTCGGCACTTGGACTGTCAGGTTTTTTGGTGTTTGGCATGATGATAAAAGCGTTAAATTTTAAAATGTCTCACGATGGGTAAGTTGCCATGGCGTCTTGTATGGCTTGATTTAGGGTTGATTCCGCCAAATCCACCATGGGGTAGGCACGGCTGTGCGGATAGTGCGTGGCGGTTAGGGCGGTCAGGCGATGACCTAGGGTTAAATATATCACATTTTGTGGCAAAAGCCCATGCGTGTGCGTGCGATGGCTGTGAATCTGTTGGTCATACACACTCTGCCAAGCGTTTAGACTCATCTGACTGCTGATAAGGACAAAGATGGGTGAGTGCTTGCCAATTTGATGTTGATGGTTTTGATTACTATTAAAGGTTCCATCAGGGCTGTCATCGGTGCTATCGCCAAGCAGACGAGTAAAATCGCTTGTCAGCTCTGACGGCACGCACCGCTCATAAAAGGCGATGGCACGCACATTCACGCCCCGTTTGATGAGTGTGTCAGACAACAGTCGCCGTCCACCGACCCCACGCCATATCAGCACATCATCGCCTGTGTGTAGCTCACCGATGGCGGGCATGGCAAGCATGCCTTCGTTACTCATCGGACATCCTGCATCAAAGGGGGTTAGCACCGAAAAACCAAACTCCGCCAAAGCATCTGCTGTCGGCTGTCCCACAGCGATGACGGTTAGGGTGTCATGATGGGGTAGGTCGCAGGCGTGGTCAATGCCTTGCTCTTTTAAAAAACGCACCGCACACGCGACTGCTTCCACGCTCACCACGATAAGTGTGTCAAATTTGCCATGGACAAAATCCACCAAATCCTGCATTTTTGACTGCTCTAATTCATCAAAATGCCGAATGGCAAGCAGTGGTAAGCTGACACTGTGGATGACCAGGTTCATGTCAGCTTTGTGCTTAGGACGGGTGTTGATGAATAGGGGGGTCATGGTGCTGGGTTGATTGTGCTTAAGGGGTTGTTGGTATTAGTTGTCTTAATTTTGATATAAGGCTTTTAAAATCTCATCTGCCCCTTGGGTAAGTAGCTCTGTGGCGACAGCTTGCCCCAGTTGCTCGGCATTTTGGATATTTTGTGTGGCGTTGTCCGTGATGTCGGTCTGGGCGGTGACTTTTAGCAGGGTGCGACCATCAGGCATGCCTACTCGACCTTCTAGGTGCAGAACGCCTTTATCAAGCTGTGCAAACCCTGCTATCGGCACCTGACAGCCCCCTTCTAAGGCATGGTTCATGGCTCTCTCGGTGATGGCTCGTAAGGCGGAGATGTCATGGTTTAAGGGCTTGATAAGCTCCCTAATCTCATCGTCTCGGCACTCGATGGCAAGTGTGCCTTGCCCGACCGCAGGCAGGCAGATGTCGGCAGGTAGACTGTGGCGAATGCGTTCGTCCAACTCTAACCGCGCCAAACCACTTTGGGCAAGGATAATTGCATCATAGTCGCCATTATCAAGCTTGCCAAGGCGTGTGCCAACATTACCACGCAAGCTGATGATTTCTAAGTCAGGGCGATAGGCACGCAGTTGGCATTCACGGCGTAGGCTTGATGTGCCGACCTTTGCTCCTTGGGGTAGGTCATCTAAACTGGCAAAATGATTGCTTACAAAAGCGTCGAAAGGGCTATGGCGGTCAAGATATGCCCCGATGATAAGCCCGTCAGGCAGTACCATGGGTACGTCTTTTAAAGAATGTACGGCAATGTCAGCTTCACCGCTTAGTAGGGCGTTTTCTAGTTCTTTGACAAATAAGCCTTTTCCGCCGATTTTGGCAAGAGGGGTGTCTAAGATTTTATCGCCTTTGGTGACCAGCTCTAACAGACGAATGTCAAGTTCGGGATAGAGTTTTTGAAGTTCGTCTTTGACAAAATGAGCCTGCCAAAGTGCAAGCGGGGATTGGCGTGTGGCGATGGTTAGGGTTTTCATGATTGTGTTATCGCTATGTTATCTTATCAATGATTGCCTATTTAACCACATTTACCCCAAAATGCCAAATAAAAATTCATACCAGTTATTTCTTGGTATGGATGTAAATAATTACCAAATCAAGGTGGCTAAAATACAAAAGGGCGAATCAACGCCCTTGGATGGTATCGGATGGCTTGCCCGTCAAATGCTGTGAATTTTTTCTCTGAGCATGGGCAGATGACGGCGTGATACCGACAGTTTCTCAGGCATGCCCCGAAAGCGTACTTGATATTGACCGCTGTCCACCGTTTCCAACAAATCCAAATAATCTAGATTAATCAAAGCATTACGATGAATGCGGAACATGATGCCTTCAAACTCTTCTTCTAAGTCTTTTAAGGTTTCATCAATGAGTACCACGCCATTTTTGTGGCGTACTTTGACGTATTTTTGGTCGGCGGTGAAGTAATACACGTCAGACAGTGAGATGAGTTCAACGCCACGGTGCGTGCGTGCGGCGATGTATTGACGAGTGCGACCACTTTTGCCGTTTTTCTCGTTTAGACTTGCTTGTTGGGCGGCGTTAATGCGACAGCATTTCTGCAGGGCGTTTTTAATGTCGGTTTCTTTAAGAGGAATGAGCAGGTAGTCGCTCGCTCCACATTTTAGTGCAGTTAATATTGAGTGAACATCATCTAGACCAAAAAAAATTAAAGCAGGTGGGTATTTTGACTCCTGAGTTAATTTTTGGCAAAACTCATCGATGCGATCGAAATGAGCATTGACAATCAATGCTTCGGGCTGATGTTCCATAATAAGTGGATAGGCACTCTCCAGGCATTCAGGCTGTCCAACCACCTCACCTCCCAATGCTTGAATAACAGTGTGAATATGCTTACGTAAGACTGGTTCATTTTCGCATATTAAAATTTTCATTTGCCGCTCCTTAAAATATTATGGCATGTAATTCAGGCATTCACCTGCCTTTTCTTGTTTTGCACTACTTTATGATCCTTAGTCTTTAAGCAGTACACAAGAGTATAAAGATGTTTAAAATTTCATCATTAGTGTGTCAGGACATAAGCTTCAAAAAATGAAGTTGTATTGATTTAATAAATGCAATATTGACTTAAATTTTACTAATTAAGGATTTTAGCAAAAGTTAAGAGAAAAAAAAAGGGTGTATTAAAATTTATTGCAAAGAATTATGTCATTATGCAAGAATCATGCCAATGTGAATAATTTATTTAATATTTTATTGGGGTATGTCTGCTTTTGGTGTTTATGTAATGGAATATGTGAGAAAATTACCTGTTCTTTAAGAGACATACTGTGAAATAAAATATTTATACTTGCAAACCTTGATGTTTCTAAGATTTTAAAATTGAAAAATGTTGTAAAATTGTTATTTTGTAGTGACTCCAAGGAAAAAACGCAGGTTGATTAGTTGTTCTGTTGCAACCTAAGCGAGTTTTTGTCTTCGAGTGACAAGATTTAGCTGTTTTCCATACAAAAATTGATTTAAATTGTTGTGTTTTATCTCATTTTGTAAAAATGCTATCAATGTTTAACATGCTCTATAATTACGTTATTGTTAGTTAATCATGTCGCATAATTTGGCGACATGTAATTAAATTTTGATTGGGGTGTGTTAAAGTATTGTAACACAATTTGCTTTCAAGGATGTTATAGAAAATTGCATATTTTACATGAAAAATGGTCATCTGACCACATAATTTGAAAGCTTAAATAAAAATTAGTGTTCTTGTGAAATTCAAAAATTTTGATTGTCAAACCTTGATTTTATTGAATTCGAAATGAAGCTAAGTTCAATAAAATTGGAATTTCGCAAGAAGTCTATATATGGCACCAAGAATGAAGAGAGTCAGCTTATATACCCACCAAACCCCAAAATA
>NZ_MXAP01000153.1 GCF_002027555.1 Moraxella equi | reverse complement strand
ATGACACCCAAGCAAGCTAAAAAACTAAGCGACAGTGAGTTTAAACGATACTTTGGTATAAAAAGAGCCACCTATCAACACATGCTATCTATACTTCAAGAAGCTTACAACGAACAACACAGAAAAGGTGGTAGAAAAGCGAAAATCAGTTTAGAAAACAAACTGATGATAACCCTAAACCACTACAGAGAATACCGCCGTCAATTTCACATAGCCCAAGACTTTGGTATGACCGAAAGTGCTGTCTGTAAAGCAATTCAATGGGTAGAAAGCATACTTATCATCCACAAAGACTTTGCTTTGCCAAGTAAAAAAACCCTATGGCAAGACAATGAGCTTGAAACCATTCTCATTGATGCTACAGAAGTACCCATAGAACGCCCTAAAAAAGCAAAGACAACAATACTCAGGCAAAAAGAAACGCCATACTTTAAAAGCACAAATTGTTGTTGATAAAAAGAGTAGGAAAATACTGTGTACCCATTTTAGCAAAGGTAGTACACACGACTTTAAATTGTACCAATTATCAAAAATCACAACCAAACAAAGTGTTTTAATCCAAGCAGATTCAGGCTATCAGGGCATACAACAAGCTCATGCAAATAGCCAATTACCCAAGAAAAAGACAAAACTCAAACCTTTAACGAAAATAGATAAAAAAGCAAGCCGTAAATTATCATCTAAGCGAGTAACCAATGAACACATCATTGGAAAACTCAAGCGTTTTAACATCTTATCATGTCGCCACCGCAACGCAGAAAAAGATTTGGGCTAAGAGTAAATCTGATTTCTGGGATTTATAATTTTGAGTTGGGGTAGTTTGGAGAGGGG
>NZ_MXAP01000152.1 GCF_002027555.1 Moraxella equi | reverse complement strand
ATAGGAGGGGTTTTGCAGGAAGTCTATTTAATCCTTTAAAAAACAAAAAACCCAAAGCAAACGTTTGGGTTTTGTAAGTGATGGACTAATCAGTGATGATGACCGCCCACACCGTGTGCATGACCGTGAGCAATCTCATCGGCAGTGGCTTCACGCACATCAACCACCTCAACGTCAAACGTCAAAGTCACGCCAGCTAGCGGATGGTTGCCGTCCACGACCACCACGTCATCATTCACGTCTTTAACGGTCACAAGCATGACATGACCATCATCGGTTTGTGATTGGAACTGCATGCCAACTTCGATGTTTTCAACACCTTGGAAATTTGCCCGTGGCACTTCTTGGACAGCCTCGGCAAGATACTCGCCATAAGCGTCTTCGGGGGCAACAGTCACGGTAAACTTATCGCCTGCACCTTTGCCTTCCATTTGGGCTTCAAGACCAGGGATGATGTTGTGGTGACCGTGCAAGTAGGCAAGCGGTTCGCCATTTGATTTATCAAGTACGTCCCCGTCGCTGTTGGTTAGGGTGTAGTTGAATCGTACAACGGTGTCATTTGCAATCATTGACATGAAATTTTCCTATAAAAGTGAAAAATGTTTATCAGTAAATGGGGTATTATTACTGATAATCAAGGGCTATTATAGCAAAGTTTTGGCAAATGTTGGGCGTTGGTTACAAAAATCTTTTAAAAGCCGATTAAAGCAGATTTAAATCAATTTTGTTATAATGGCGTCAGTTGATAATCTGTTGTTTAACAATGTTTGTTATCTTGCATTTGCAATTTTAAAATATTTTTTAAACAACAGCACCAATTTTAATAACACCAATTTTGATGAGTTTAATAAGGTAAATACAATGATGCACCTAAATACAACCCCCAATTTACCAAAGACGAACAGCGAGCAGGATGTTGCCATTCATTATGTGCTTGACTTTACCCGATGTCATGAGCATTTGATTGATGTCATCATGAGCTTTGATGTGGCGGACATTGAACGCTCTGGTGACGAGCTTGGTTTGTGGCTACCGACTTGGATAGCAGGCAGTTATTTGGTGCGTGAGTTTAGCAAGAACATCACCAAAGTCATCGCCTATGATGAGACAGGGCGGGCGTATCGGGCAAGCAAAAGTGCCAAAAACCGTTATGAATTTGCCGACATCGGGCAGGCGGGGCGGATAACGGTGCATTATGAAGTGTACTGCCATGATTTGTCGGTGCGGACGGCATTTGTCGATGACAGTCGACTGTTTGGTAATTTTACATCGCTTCTTTTGATGGTGTCAGATAATGAACGAGTGTCCGCTTGTGTGCATCTGCATGTACCACAGAGCTTTTTGGCAAAAAATCAAGGCTCATCGCTCGCCTGCGGTCTGCCCCATGTCGTGCGTGAGCATGAACAGGGGGTGGGGTATTCACTCGCTCCCAAAGAAGCCTTTGAATATTATGATTATCCCTTTGAATTTGGGGTGCAGTCGCTGTTTGACTTTACGGTGCAGGTGGCGGACAAAGGGGTGGCTCATCGCTTTTTTATCGCAGGGCGACACCGTGCTGATTTGACAAGGTTGTCGGCAGATGTGCAAAAGATTTGCCAAAGCTATGCTGACCTATTGGGCGATGTGCCTTTTACTGACTATACCTTTATGACAATGGTAACAGGCAGTGATTATGGTGGGTTAGAACATATCAACTCAACCGCCCTTATCACGCCACGCACCGATTTGCCTGTGGGTGAGTCTGATGTGCCAAGCGAGTCTTATCAGCGGTTTTTGGGGCTATGTAGCCATGAGTATTTTCATGCGTGGTGGGTCAAGTCGGTGCGTCCTGATGTGATGATGGACAGTGATTTACAAACAGAAGCCTACACGCCCTTGTTGTGGGTATTTGAAGGTTTTACCAGTTATTTGGATGATTTGATGTTATTGGTCTCAGGCGTGATTGACAGGGCAAGTTATTTTAAACTCATCACCGCCCAAATCAACCGCTATTATAAGACAGACGGTCGCAGACACCAAAGCGTGGCGGAGTCGAGCTTTGATACATGGATAAAGCTGTATCGCCCTGATGAGAATACCGCCAATCAGAGCGTGAGTTATTATAACAAAGGGGCGCTCGTGGCGTTGTGTTTGGATTTGAGTTTGTTAAAACACTCAGGGGGCAGATACCGCCTGTTTGATGTCGTCAAAGCCTTTTATGACAAATCCAAACAGAGTGATGACAAACGGTTTGGCATGACCGATGATAATCTTAGCGATGTCATCAGCTCTATGATGGGGGCGGACGCATGGCAGGACTTTTATCATGGCTATGTCGTGGGTACGGATGAGCTACCCCTTGTGTCACTCATGGGCGAGTTTGGGGCGGTGTTAGACAGTCAGCAGATAGAGACGGCATGGGGCATGAGCGTGGATGAGAATGCGGATGGTCTTAAAATCAAGCACCTACACCGTGGCAGTATCGCCAGTGGTACAGGGCTGTCGGTGGGCGATGTCATCATCGCAATAGATGGCATTCGTGCCAGTGGTGCGGGCATAAAATCGGCACTGACCCATGCTGACAGCGTGGTGGTACATGCCTTTCGCCGTGATGAACTTCGCACCTTTACCGTGACCTGTGGCACGCCAACACGGCATGAGAGTGTGTCGGTGCGTACGGCAGACTATCAAGAAAAAGGGTGGCTTGTTTTTGATAAATGGCTCAAATCATAGGGTCTTGGATAATAAACCTAATCAGCCCCGCAGTATTTGTGTTAGCTCGTCATGGCTGATGTGAATGCGTCTGCTTTGACCGACAGTCAAGTCGCCAACGTGCCAGCCGAGCTTATCACTACCGATTTGCAAGCGGATGAGTCTTAGGCAGGGTAGACCGACATGGGCAGTCATACGGCGGATTTGGCGGTTTCTGCCCTCAAAGATGGTCATCATAAGCCATGCGGTGGGGATATTTTTACGCTCACGAATGGGCGGATGTCTGTCCCATACATCGATGGGCAGGTTGTCATCATCTAGGTGTAGGATGTGGGCAGGCAGGGTTTTACCGTCTTTTAGGGTTATGCCTGTACGCAGGGCGTGAAGTTGGTCAGCGGTTGGGGTGTGTTCTACTTGCACCAGATAAGTCTTGCCCCATGATTTGGCTTTGCCGTGCGTGGGTGGTGTGGTAATGAAATGGTTGAGCGTGCCGTTATCGGTGAGAACGAGCAGACCTTCGCTGTCTTTGTCCAAGCGTCCTGCCACACGCAGACTTTTGTCATCAAAATAATCGGCAAGGGTCATCATCTGGTCATGGTCTTTACGAAATTGACTGTGGACATTATAGGGTTTGTTAAACAGGACAACGATAGGCATGATTTGGTATTCTTAAAGTAACAATAAAAGCCCAGCATGACTGACATGTTGGGCTTTTATTGTACCACGGTTTTGCCAAAACTGATTATTTGTTCTCGGCAGGGGCGTCCACTGACTCTGGTGCTGTGTCAGCAGTAGGCTCTGCTGTCTCGGCAGTTGTCTTGGTTGTCGCATCAGTAGAGGCTTGTTGTGCTTCTTTTACGACAGTAGCAGGGCTGGTCGGTGCATTGCCAACAGCAGTGATTTGCTCGCCGTCTTGGATGAGTGTGAACTCAATACGACGGTTTTGGAAGCGACCTTGTTCGGTGGCATTGGTTGCCACAGGATGGTCAAAACTTGCCCCAAAGACTTCCAAACGCTCATCAGGCACACCCTTAGAGACTAGGTAGTCGTGAACGGCTTTGGCACGTTGCTCAGACAAGGTTTTGTTGGACGCATGGTCGCCTTGTGAGTCGGTGTGACCGGTGATTTTAAGCTTGGCATCAGGCAGATTGGCAAGTTTGGTTGCTGCTAGGTCAAGAATTTCTTTGTTCTCAGCAGGAATCTCACTAGATGCGGTGGCAAAGTTGATGATTTGTAGATTCAATGCACGCACTAGGTCATCAGCGGTTGCTGTATCGGTCAGACCTGAGATGGCATTTTTGGCAGTACTAATGCTGTTACTTACCGCACTAGCAACATCAAGTTGTGGCTCGGCTTCGACCACAAAGTCGGCAGGAACGAGTACTTTGGTGCCATCGATGAGTTTGGTGATGTCATCGGCGTTGGTTGCGTTAAAGCGGATGGTTTTGTCGCTAATGCTGACACTAGAATTTGGCACGCCTTTCATAAGTTTGAAAATGCCTTCTAGGTGTTCGCCAGCAGGCAAGCTATCTGCTACGTTCGAGCTGACATTGAGCTGACATTTGTCATCGGCGACACCGAACACGCCTGACAGAGCGGTGCGAATGTTGGCAAAAACACCTTCACTGCCTGCTTCGCCACGGCATGAGTAGATGGTTTGACCTGTCTCATCGGTGGCAAAGCTAAGCGTGGCAGGGGCTAAACCTGCGACAGCGCCACTGGCAGGGGCGGTCTCGGCAGGGGGTGTGGCAGGTGCCGCCACGGGGGTGGGCTTTTCTTGACAGCTACGTAGCAGGAGCCATGCCAGCCCTGCAAAAATCACCAAACCAATGATGGGCAGTAGCGTCTTCATGAAACTACCTTCTTCTTTTTTGATGGGTTCTACTTGACCATTTACATGAGTGGCACGTGGCTCTTTGTCGCTACCTGTGATGGCACCTGTCACGCCACTGACTGCACCGCTGACCGTATCAGCTGCCTTGTCGGCAGTGTTTACCACGCCTTGACCTAGGCTTGTGGCAGTGTCGCCCACTTTGTCAGCAAGACCGCCAATGCCTTTGCCTAGACCTGATACCGCAGAACCTGCCAAACCAACAGCACCTGCGAGCAGTCCTAGCGGCAACAGTTTTTCTGCCCAGTCAGGTAGGTAGGCAGCAAGGTCGTGGATTTTGTCTTGTAGGAATGCTGAGACAGAGCCTGTGCCTGCCAATGATTTAAACTCTTCAAATACCAACGGGGCGGCAGCGGTCGTTAATAAACCCACAGTCTTCTCAGGGATATTGTGTTCTTTGGCAAGCTCGCCATTTAAGGCACTTACTTGCGAGTCGCCTTTGTCATCTTGTAATACCGCATCAAGAACATAATTGCCATCTTTGATGTTGTCAAATGACAAGCTCTGAACACGAGCTAGGGTGTCAGAGTCGGACAGTCTTGCCCCAAAGATACCAAAAAAGCTAGACAATACGCCACGTTTGGCATCTTCATCGCCAGTGTGGTCAGCGACCAATGGCAATACTTGTGGGGTGACCGTGCTGTGTAGGTGGTCAATTAGATTCATGGGATGCTCCTTATTAATTTGAAAATGGTCAAATTGATTTTGAAAATAAAAAATCAAAATAGGTTTTTAAAAATTAAAATTGATTTTGATTAAGTTAAAAAGTGAAAATATTGTACTTTAAAATAATAATGATTGCGATAGAATTTTTAAAAAAGTTTAAAAAAACAACAATAATGCAACAATTTTAGCAACAAAACCAAAAGAATGATTTATTTTTACAACCAAATAAATTGATTTTTAAAATAAATTATTAAAAATCAATAATTTATAAAAATAATTTTGTATCAAATGATAATAATATCAAGCAAAAAACCTGTGACGAAACACAGGTTTTTTTATCATGTATCAGTAAGCTAAAACCATATTTTGACATTTAACGCACTTCTCTTTCTACACCTCGCCCTTGCTCAGAGCTAATCGTGGCATTACTAAGCTCAATAAAATCATCAGGTAAGGCAGATGTACTTGCTGACGGGGCGGGGGGCGGGGTGGTGCCAATATAACCTGATGGGGCAGGGGCAGGATACACTTCGGGCAGGGGTTGTACATTTTGTACAGGTTGGGGTAGGTAGTTGCCATCAGGCATGCCTTGTACGGGCATGGGCTCTGGCATGGTCTGCATGGGTGCATTTTGTACAGGCATGGGCATTTGTTGTACGGGGGCAGGCATGGGCATGCTTTGGGCGGACATGGCGGTGTTTGGTGCTGGCACAAGCTGGGTCATGTCCACGTTGAGTGCGGTCATGGTCGCTTCATCAAACACCAAAAACTCTGTTCGTCCATTTTTAAAGCGACCCAGTTCGGTCACGTTGTCCGATATTGGAAAGCTGTCGCCCACGCCTTTGGGGGTCAGCTGGATGTCACTCACGCCCTGCTCTAACAAAAAGGCTTTGACCGCTTCGGCTTGGCTTTGCGATAGGCTAAGATTTGCCATGCGGTCAGTGCCATCTCCGCCACTGGTGTGGGTTGCGATGATGAGCTTGATGCTCGGATTGGCTTTGATTTTCTCTGCCAGTAGCGACAGCACGCCATGGGTATTGGCAGGCAACTCGCTTGTGCCATTAAAATCAATCACCGCAAGGCTTGCCGAACGTGACAAGTCATAGCTGTTGGGCGGATTATCCAGAGTATTTAGGGCGGTCGTGGCACGTTCAAGGCTCTGATTGATGACATTGGCTTTATCCAACGCAGGGGTGGGCGAGACGGTAAACTGTGGGGCGAGTAGGGCGATGTCATTGACGATTCTGGGTAGGATGTCCGTCTTTGGCGTATTGACATAGATGTGGTCGCCGATAATCTCAATGCTGGTAAACGGCTCAGCCTTGACCATTGCCATGATGCTCTCCAAGCGTTCTAATCCTGTCAGCGATGTGCCAAAATTATCATCGATGTCCATGATACAGCCGATTTGCCCGAAGTTCTTTTGTAGCACCCCGAGCAGTTGTTCTTGGAGCTGGCTGTTGCCCACTTCGGCTTGACAGGCGTACAGCGTGCCGTTTTCACCTGATGTTAGGGACAGACGGGGTGGATTTAGCGATGTGACGGTCGGTGTGGCGACATTGGGGTCGTGGACGGGGGCGGTCTCTGATGAGTTCGATTTGTCTTTTAGTAAATACCATGCTCCGCCCCCGACAGCCAAGGCAATGAGCCCTGCCCCGAGTCCCATTAATAAAGGGTTGGGGCGTGCCACCTTAGGTTTTACGGAAGGTTTAATGGGTTGATGACCACCGAGATGATTATCGTCATTGATGTCATCTTGGGCGGTTGTATCGGTATTGATATCATCATTTATATTATTATCAATACCGCCATTAATACCATCATTTATGCCATCTTGATAAATGCCATTGGTATTAATATTTCCCCCTTGTTTATCATTGCCAAAGGGCGTATTGGTATTATCATTAATATCGGCAGTTTTGGTCACGCTAATAATTGGCGAGCCGTCCGTGGTGATGGGAGTATTATTCATGTTATCATCTGCTTGATTGGGCTGATTATCAGAATTGATAAATGCCGAATCAGAAGTTGGCGTTTGTCTATTTAATTGTTCAATCTTTTGAGCCAGCGAGCTTTGGATAAACTGGGGCGACCACGCAGGCAAATGCGTGCGACTTGATTCAAAATTCTGTGCCAAAAAAGCAATCAGCCCCTGACCCCCTGCCAAATTCGCCACTTCCACCATCATCGGCGGAGTAATGGCTTTTAGGAGTGTCATTGTGGACTGCTCATCCATGTGAAAACTGCGTGCCAAACGCCTTGCCAAAGGCTCTGCCTGCATGCTCCACAAGGCGGTCAGGCTGTGATTTTTGGCATTGGTGCTGTCAAAGCCATCATTAAGCTCAATCAAGCGTGCCGTGCTTAGGGCATAATACTGCTTTAACAAATCCGCACTCGTATCTTCGTTTGAGATGCCCATGGAGCTTGATACCAACCCATGCAAATACTGTACGATGTCCATCGTTCACCTTATCAACTATTTTTATGCTAACCCTTTATTATACCGCAAATTCTTACAAAAATCTGTGCCATTATCGTCATCGCCTTGCCTTTTGTCTTGTTTTTGTGCTGTTTTATCATCTGATGCGGTAAGGGCTTGAACATGGTGTTGGGCGGTGCGATAATAAATTGAAAAATTGAAAAATTG
>NZ_MXAP01000151.1 GCF_002027555.1 Moraxella equi | reverse complement strand
TAATCACAGTGCAGGGACGTATATCAACCTTAGCATTGCTGGTGCCACAGTGGATAAGCCCACAGAGACATCTCCATCAGCCCCTGTTGCCATCGGTGATACCATCAAAGACACCCAAGGCAATGACACCTTAAGAGGCACAACCGCCGATAATACGTTTGTCTACACAAAAGGCGTTGACACCATCATTGATAAAGGTGGTAATGACACGCTGGTGTTTGGCAATGGCATTACCTTTAATCAGGTAGGTTCCACTCTTTTGATGTCAGGCAATGATTTGATACTGCGAGTCAATGGTAGCACCACCAATCAAGTAACGCTAAAAGACTTCTTTGGCAGTGCCGACAGCATTATCGAGACCATCAAGTTTGAGACAGGCGGTCAGATTGATTACAAGAGAATCTATGAGTTGTTTGGTAAAGAAGTGCCAACAAAGTCTGATGAATCAGCTCTGCCACCTGCCGTAAGTCCAGATGTCCATGATAATGCACCGCTAACCATCTCAAAAGACAATCACATCATCGGAGATGCTCGTGCCAACAAGCTTTATGGCACAGACGATCATGACCAATTACAGGGCTTAGCAGGGGCAGACACCTTAGATGGCAAAGCAGGACATGACATTCTCATCGGTGGCAGTGGCAATGACAGGCTTATCGGTGGCAGTGGCAATGACCTATACTACTTTACCAAAGGTTTTGGCAAAGACACCATCGTTAATACAGGCGGTGGCTATGACAACATCTACTTTGATGGCATAAGCTTTAACCAAGTTGGCAGGGGTCTTACCAAGATGAATAATGACCTTATTCTAAAAGTATCTGGAAGCACTGATAAGCTGACCATCAAAGACTTCTTTACAGGAGGCGATAATGCTGACATCAATATCAGCTTTGCTGACGGCGGTAGCATTAGTGCCACAGAGCTACTTGGTCTGTTCAAGTCAAGTAAAACTGCCACCCATACAGACATTGACGGCTTTAACAAAGCACTCGATGTGTCTTTGGCACTAATGGAGGAATTTAAGACCCTCACCACAGAGGGTGGTACGACAATTATTTAAGTTTGACTTTACTTGTGTTTTATCTTACGCCCTCAAATTTAGGTTTGGGGGCGTTTTATGTGGGTTGTTTGGGGTGGTGTTTTACAAATACCCCACAGGCAACGCCACCAACTCCTTATCAAGCCACAGTTTATTTGGGTATTGATTGATGATGACGCCTATACCAACACCAATCTCGTCAGCTGGCAGTTGCTCTTTTAGGGTGTTAAAGTGTGTGGCGTGTTTTTTGGTGGGTTTGGCGGTCATTTTTATCTCCACAGGGTAGATGACACCGTCTTGCTCTATGATGATGTCAATCTCTTTTTGGTTGGTGTCTCGATAAAAATAAACAGGCGGTTCAATGCCCTGATTGTAGAAGGATTTTAAAATCTCCGCCACCACAAAGCTCTCAAAGAACTACCCATTTTTAGCCCCATGTTGCAACACCTCTGGGGTCAGCCACTTGGTTAGGTATGCCATGAGCCCTGTGTCTAGCATGTAGATTTTTGGGGTTTTTATTGCTCTTTTTAAGTGATTATGGTGATAAGGTTTTAGTAGATATACAATGCCTGAGGTCTCTAAAATGGCAATCCAACGTTTGATGGTGTCCACAGACACGCCCACCTCTTGGGCGATGTTATTGTAATTTAACAGCTCACCACTTCGTGCGGCCACTGCTGTCATAAAGCGAGTAAAGTCATTTAAATCCCTGATGTTGGCAATGTGACGGACATCTCTTTGTAGGTAGGTACTGACATAAGAAGCATAATAAACCTCCCAATGCGTTTCTTGCTCATAAAGCCTTGGCATTTGTCCTTTGTGAATCATCTGCCATAGCGTGTCAGGACTGCGCTTGTCATCTGTGGTCTGCTCTTGTCTATCCATAGCAGATTCATAGGCTTTTAAATACGCCTCTGTTGGCACAAACCCCTCAAAGAACTCAACACCCCGAATCTCACGATAAGACAAACCAAGCAGTCTTAGCACCGCCACACGCCCTGCTAGACTCTCATTGACATGCTCCATGAGGCTAAATGCTTGCGAGCCTGACAACAAAAACAGACCATTTTGCTTTTTCTCATCAATGTGCAGTTTTAAGACCGAAAACAGCTTAGGGGCGTATTGCACTTCATCTAACACCAAACGCCCTGTGTGATTCATCATAAAGAGCATGGGGTCATCAAAGGTTACATAATCATACCTCTCTTCTTGTTCACGGGCGATGTGTTGTAGCAACGTGGATTTGCCCACTTGTCTTGCCCCTGTAACCATGACCGCAGGAAACTGAGCGATGAGCTTTGTTAGCATGTGATGTAAATGACGGGGAATGTACATGAATAAATCCTAGTTTAATTTAAGATTACATCTTAAATTAAACTAATTTTAAAGTCAATGCAATCTTAACATGACCGTCAAACGCCCACTCATCTTTTCATTGCATGATCTTTGTCTTTTTTATGATTTAGTGCGTAAGTCACCATGGGGGTCAGCTCCATGATGGGCGTGTCATACGCCAGTTTTTGCATGTCATCTTCTGTAAGAGCTTCCTCTGTATCCGCACGGTAGAGCTTTAGCGTTACAACCTTGTCTCTAATGGTTTTAATTGACTGTTTAGCCATGTCGCATTGTCTTGTAAATTCCCAAGCATCATCGACCAACTCTCCACCTGCTCGGTTAGCTCTATCAAGGCAGTCTGCAAGGTCAAAATCTCGCTGTCTTTTTGTGTCAGCTGTTGCTCTAAGTGCGATATCATCTGCTGTTGCTTGACGATGGTGCTCTGATAGCCAGCCTTCGCTTTGTTGTAGTTGCCCTTGGCTGTGTTGTAGTTCTGCTCGGCTTTGCTGAGCAAATCCATTAATGATTGTGCCTGCTTGTTCTTATGATAAGCTGTCCAAATGACTTCCCTTTGACAGGGAAGCAGTCTTGTGTTTTTATGTATGTTTATTTACAGTATTTTACCTTAGGGTCTGTAAATAACAGGAGTATATCTCACACAACGCCAGTTAAGCGTTTAAACTTTTTGTCAGATAAGTGTGTGGATACTTCGTAGTTCATTGGGATGTTTTAGAGTGAAAAGGGTTTTGCAGAAAGTGTATTGTTGATTTTACTGATAAATCCATGTCTAAATGACTTGCCATTAAGACACGGATGTTAAATTGAGAAGTATTCATTGTGATAAGAGCTTGGCAAAACCCCGCCCTTGCATCATCAATCACGGTGTTTTGGTAGGCGTGGACGTATCAGCCACAGGCACATCTAGGCGTAGTTGGTCACGGGCTTCTTGTTGGGCATGATAGCCCAGTGCCAAGCTTGTGCAGAAAAATATGGTGGCAAGGATGGCGGTGGTGCGAGTTAGAAAGTTTGCCGAACCTGCCGCCCCAAACACCGTGCCTGCCGCTCCAGAGCCAAAACTTGCCCCAGCATCCGCCCCTTTGCCGTGCTGAATGAGTATGAGACCTGATAAGGCAATGGCGACAATGATATGAATGGCTAAGATAAATGTAAACATGGTGTTCTCGTTATTTTGATTGGCTAAATGCGTGGATAATGGCGGTAAAGCTGTCGGTTTTCAAGGAAGCTCCACCGACCAATGCCCCATCGATGACATCTGATTTGGCAAATTCGGGGGCGTTTTTGTCGTTCACGCTACCGCCATATAAAATGGGGGTGGTCATACCAAATGTAGCTAATTCGTCTTTGATAAAGCGGTGTGTTTTTTCAATTTCATCAAAGGTTGGGGTAAGCCCCGTGCCAATTGCCCAAACAGGCTCATAAGCGATGATAAGTTTGGCAGCATCGTCATCTGCTTGATTTACAAACGCCTTTAAAATGGCTAATTGGTTTTTTAAAATCCCAAACGTCTCGCCACGCTCATACTCATCTTTGGTCTCGCCAATGCAGTAGATGACCGATAAACCGTGAGCAAAAGCGTGGGCGATTTTGGCGGATAAAATCTTATCGGTCTCGCCATGATATTGACGGCGTTCGGAGTGTCCCACAAGGGTAAAAGTCGCCCCCACGTCCGCCACTTGGCAAGCCGATACATCGCCTGTAAATGCCCCTGTCTTAGCCGTCTTATGGGCGATGTCTTGCACGCCGAGCAGGATGCCGTCCGCCAAAGCTGATTTGACAGCTGATAAATGCACAAGGCTCGGCACCACGCCCACAGTACAGCCATCATTGGCAGGCAGGCTTGTGGCAAGGGCGGCCGCGTCTGATACGGCGGCAGGGTTTAACTTCCAGTTGCCGATGACGTATTTTTGACTCATGGGATTTCCTTTGGCTCTATTGTAATTTTAACCTAACAGCATATTATAGCAAATATTCCCCAAAAAATCAGCACACAAATGATGGGCGGTATTATTGGCGGTGTTTTTCCGATAATCCTAAAACTTTGCCCTTTGAGTAAAATTTTATGGCAAAAGCACAGCAAATTTTGTATTTTTGGAGTAAAATAAGCAAAATATATGCAATTTTCACGCCAATTTTTATCTGATGACACATTTCTTTTAAAATTTGTCGCTCATTTGATTTTAATAAACATTGGCAAATGATTTAGGAAAATATTATGTCCGCTCCGAATTTTGGTGGTTTGGCACACATTTTGGTGTCAAATGGCTTGGTTGCCCCTGATGCCATGACCAAGGCTCTGACCGAAGCCCAGCAGCAAAGCATGGCGATTGTGCCATATTTGGTAGAAAACAAAGTTGCCCCTGCAAATAAGATTGCCAGTCTGCTTGCTCATGAATTTGGCGACCCATTATTTGACCTAAATGCACTGTCTCCTGATGCGGTCAATAAAGAGCTGGTTGATGAGAAAATCATTAATCAGTATGGGGCATTGCCACTCTTTAAACGGGGTAATAAACTTTTTGTGGGTTTGTCCGACCCCACCCGTCTAGATGCCATTGATGCCATCTCCTTTAACGCCAAGCTGACTGTTGAGACCATCGTTGTCGAAGAAGACAAGCTCAAAAAGATGATTGAGAATGTCTACTCAGGCGGTGGCGGACTGGGCAACCTAGGCGATGTTGACCTGTCAGGGGACTTTGATGGTGGGTCAGGTGATGAAGATGATGAAGGTACTGACGTCAATTCAGGCGGTGGTGAAGATGCCCCTGTGGTCAAGTTCGTTAATAAAATGCTCCTTGATGCCATTCGTATGGGAGCATCGGATTTGCACTTTGAGCCGTATGAGAAGTCTTACCGTGTGCGTTTTCGTGTGGATGGGGTTTTGCAAATCATTAATCGCCCACCAGTACAACTGGCAGGTAAAATCGCCGCTCGTCTTAAAGTCATGTCGCAAATGGATATTTCTGAACGCCGAGCTCCCCAAGACGGTCGTATTAAGCTAAAAATCTCCAAAACAAAAGCCATTGACTTTCGTGTAAACTCCTGCCCTACGCTCTTTGGCGAAAAGCTCGTACTGCGTATTCTTGACCCGTCATCAGCGATGCTTGGTATTGATGCACTCGGCTATGAGCCTGACCAAAAAGAGCTGTTCTTAGAAGCTCTTGATAAACCTCAAGGTATGCTACTTATCACAGGTCCGACAGGTTCGGGTAAAACGGTCTCGCTCTATACTGGTCTTAACATCCTAAATACGCCCGAGACCAACATCTCTACCGCCGAAGACCCTGTGGAAATTAACTTAGAAGGGATTAACCAAGTAAACGTCAACCCCAAAGTGGGTCTCACGTTCGCCTCCGCCCTAAAAGCATTCCTACGTCAAGACCCTGACATCGTCATGGTCGGTGAGATTCGTGATTTGGAGACTGCCGAGATTGCCATTAAAGCCGCCCAAACGGGACACATGGTATTATCCACCCTGCACACCAACTCCGCTCCTGAGACCCTAACTCGTCTGCGTAATATGGGCGTGGCATCGTTTAACATTGCCACATCGGTAAACCTAGTGATTGCCCAGCGTCTGGCTCGCCGTTTGTGCAAAAACTGCAAAAAGCCGACCAACGTACCCAAGCAGAGCCTGCTAGAAATGGGCTTTACCGAAGAAGATCTTGCCAATCCTGATAACGTCATCTATGAGCCTGTGGGCTGTTCTGAGTGTCGTGAAGGTTATAAAGGGCGTGTGGGCATTTATGAAGTACTAAAAATCTACCCAAGCATTTCACGGATTATCATGGAAGACGGCAACGCCATTCAAATCAAAGACGAGGCAATGAAGTACGGTTTTCGTGATTTGAGACGCTCGGGTATCATGAAAGTACTGCAGGGTACAACCAGTATCCAAGAGATGTATCGGGTAACTTCTGAATAATATCGCTTAAATAATCAAAAGCCCTTGTATATTCAAGGGCTTTGATTGTTGGGTTGTTTTTGATATTTGTCTTTACTTGACACTAAACGCTGACGGTGTACGTCCAAAAAACTGCTTAAATGCCTTACTAAAGCATTCAGGATTATCATACCTTGCCAAATACGCCGCACCACCTACACTCTCGCCACGCCTTAGAGCGTTGAGTGCCACATAAAGGCGGTATTCCCTGCCATATTTGATGACCGACACGCCAAAGATGTTTTGAAACTCCTTTTGTAATGTTGTACGGTTTGTCAGGCATTGTTTGGCAAGCATATCAATACTCGGTATTTGTTCGCAGTGCTGTAATAATTGTCCTGCTTGAATGATTCGATGATGATACTGATAAGAATAATTGTCCTGACATACCTGCTTAAAAACTTGTTTTGTCAATAAATTAATCAGCTTTTTTGGGGTGGTTTTGTGGATGTAATAATGGGTAATGATTTGACTTAACAGCCTTGCCGTTGCATTCATGTCAATAGTAAAAGGTATTAAATGAGCATTTCTGAACATTTTGATAATCATCGGAGAGATGCCTAAATTCTCCAAATAATAATAATTGCAAAAAATCACAAGCTCGCTTTGCCTGCCCTGCACAAAACATTTGTCGCCCAATGTCTTTTGGTTGATGGGAAATAACAAACCCTGTCCTTGTGCCTGATAAATATGCCAATACTCGCCGTCTCCCCCATCAAACCGTAAATGTGTCTGCCCATCCAGGGTAAATACCAGTCGCACACCTGGTTCAAAATAATCCCAAGCTGTCGTATATGTAGGTACAAGCGTATCAACATGGGTTATTTTTAAGCAAATATGCACGTCAATCACGTCCGTGATGAGCCGAATGTGCTGACAATTCGCCTGATGCTCGTGGGGATTTATTGTGATGCTCATTGGTTAAAAAATTGCTTTTTATTCGGTTGGGTGTGTCGCGATTGTGTTAAAATTTTATTAATTATCATTTATATTATTATTTTTGTCAAGAATTAGGAGTTAAAATGCAAAACTTTTCAACCTATCCTTTGCCAAAATTACACCCCTTAGCCCTTGCTGTACTCGGTGTTTTGGCGTATCCTACGGCATTTGCCAACACTGATGATAATGTTGGCGAACCGCGCGTTACTCTTGCACCAGAAACCATTATTATTCAAAGAAACGGGGCAAGGTACAGCTATATCCGCCCTTATGATGAAATTACCGCCCTAAAAACAGATGCTTATCTAGATACCACGCCTCAATCTATCAACGTGGTAACACGCCGTCATCTGGATGAGCGAGAGCCGATTGACGTGGCAGAGACGCTTGCCTATACCAGTGGTGTGCAAGGGGGTTATCGTGGTGAGAATGGTAATATTGAAATGACGGTGCGTGGCGTTGGTAACAAGCATGACGGTGGTGGGGCAGCCTTGCTTGTGGATGGCATGAGCTATGCCACTTCTCTTGAAATGAACCCCTATCTTATCGATAGTATTGACGTACTAAAAGGCGGTATCTCTGCTCTATATGGCAAATCTTCCCCTGGTGGCGTGGTTAATATTAACCTAAAAAAGGCAAGTGGTAGTAATGAGAAAGAGATTGCCCTAAAAGTAGGGGCAAATAACCGCACCGAGCTTGGCATTGATATTGATAACAAATTAAGTGATAATTTGGACTATCGTTTGGTTGGGGCGGTCAAAAAACTAGAATGGCAAGCAGGCGATGCTGAGCAAGAAAGCCATGCCCTATCTTCATCTATCAACTGGACAATCAGCAACAAAGCCAATTTGCAAGTGTTTGCCTTGCATGAAAACCAGCCCAAAGCGGGCGACCGTAATTTTCTGGTGGCGCAAGGTTTATTAACATCTGTCAATGGCAAATACATACCCTATGACTTTTTTGGTTCTGACCCCAATTTTCACGACATCAGAACCAAACAAACCCAGCTTGGCTATCAGTTTGATTATGATGTTAATGATAATTTAAGATTCAGCCAAAAAACCCGTTATGGCAAATATAGCGACATTCTAAAATCCGTCATCGTTTGGTATCCTGATAGCAACAGCCCTAGTACTTTGGTGCGCAAGGCTCGAATGTGGGATTATTCACATACTGCTTTTCAGACAGATAATTCTGTGAATTTCAAGCTTAATACAGGTGGTCTGTCGCACAGTATGATGGCGGGTGTGGATTATACTGATATTGACCGTGATGAAACAACTCATCTTGGAGATGCCCCAAGCATTGACTGGCAAGCCCCTGCTTACGGTGTCAATATCACCCCACCCATCCTTCGCACTAACAACAAGCAAGAAAATCGCCAAGTTGGGGTGTACGTCCAAAATGAAATGGCATTTGACAAGTGGCATTTTTTGGTTGGGGGTCGTTATGACAAATCAAAAACAAGCGAGCTAAACCTGCTTAATAATCAATTCACAAGCCAAAAAGACAGTAAATTTACATGGCGAGCAGGGGCATTGTATGCTTTTGATAACGGTGTGTCGCCCTATATCAGCTATGGCACGTCTTTTGTCCCTGCCATCGGTACAGACGCAAATGGCAACGCCCTAAAACCAACCACGTCCACCCAGGCCGAACTTGGCGTAAAATACCAAATCACGCCACGGGTACTTTTGACAGGGTCGCTATTTGACATCAAACAGCAAAATCTTATGCAGTTTGACCGTGCCACTCGTAGCAATAAACAAATTGGCGAAGTGCAAACATTGGGGGCTGAGATTGAGTTACAAGGCGACATCACACCAAATTGGGGGCTAAGTGGCAGCTACACTTATCTTGACAAAACCATCAAAAGAGATACTGACCCTAGCAATGTTGGCAAAACCCATTGGAATGTACCAAAACACAACTACTCACTATGGACGGACTATCGTTTTTCTGGCACTTTGGACGGTCTAAGCGTAGGTGTGGGCATGCGTCATCAAGACAAAACTTATGACCACACTAACACACTGACTGTACCTAGCTACACACTTTGGGATTTAAAAGTTGGCTATCGCCCGGCAGTACTATTCCCACGACTAAAAGGCATAACCCTACAACTCAATGTCCAAAATGTTGGCGACAAGCATTATGTGGCATCTTGTAGTAATGCCGATTCGTGCTTTTATGGCAAAGAACGCCAAATCATCGGTTCGGTGAGTTATCGTTGGTAATTAAATCACGCTTGATGAGAAAAGAGCAGTAATGATTGCTCTTTTGTTCTTTAAAGTGCCAATTTAAATAATAAAACAGGACGCTTATGAAACATTCTGCCAAAACCTTAGTCATCTTCATCGCTTTGTCTTTTTATCAAATCAGCCATGCCGACATCACAACCAAGCATAGTCATAATGATATTTTGCAAGCCGCATATCAAGGTTGCATTCATGGCAATTACGCCCAAATTCCTCTAGATAGTAAGCAACTAAATACCCTGGTAGCGGGCAAAATCTCATTTAGCAATAACGACAAACTACATGGCATGACGCTTGATTTTCATCAGGATAAGGTCAAACGTGTGATTTTTAATAACAAAGTCAATGAGCAAAGTTTTTTGCTATGGCATGCTCATACCAATGATCGGCTGATCTTAGACGCTCCCACAGGATCACAGGCTTGTTATACCCTGTCTTTAACCTATAATCACACCGTTCAAGACGACGCAGATTACCATAATGATAAACCACAAAGCCCTCTGTTACAACAAGTACAACAAGACCCAACCGCCCAAAACTTAGCCAGTTTTTGGCAAAATGTTGCCAAAAATGGCACTCCCTTGATAGAGCAAGTGGGCGATAAGACATTGATGACATTTTTGTGGCGTGAAAGTGAGCCGACCGTCAACGTCCGCTTGCTTGGCTCGCCCAGTAATGACCATGAATGGCTATATAAATTACCAAAGAGTGATATTTGGTATAAAAGTTTTTGGGTTAAAGATTCTCTTTTGCTAAGTTATGAATTTGCCCCCAACGTCCCCATGCTTGCCCCAAATCCTGCAATAAGTGCTGATGATATTCGCTACAAAAAACGTCAAGCCATGCTCGCCAAACTCACGCACGACCCCCTATACCAACCGAACCCAA
>NZ_MXAP01000150.1 GCF_002027555.1 Moraxella equi | reverse complement strand
TTAAGTTCGGTTGGTATAATTCACGCAAGGCACAGTCAAGCAGGCTCTCATCTTTATCCAAAAATCCGCCCGCCAACGCATACAGCCCACGCCCATACTCGCCCCCACGCTCGATAAGTAGCACATGACCTGCCTGCACCACCAACGCATCTGCCGTTACAAATACAGGCGGATATGGGGCAGGCTCCCACGCCTTTTGATAATCTAAGACATGGCGGTATTCACGTTGCAGATGAGTAAAATCGTCCGTTTGGGCAAATTTTTGTAAAAAAGCCACGCTCGGGGCAGGCAGTTTATCTTGCCAATCATCGCCATTTTTTAGGCGTTCATCTAAAAAATACGCCCGTCTTAGCGGTGTGGCGGACAGATTTTCAAAACTGGGCAGATCAACAAAACCCCAATCAGGAAATAACGACAAATAATACGAACTGTCGTCTTTGGTATGTCCGATGATACCAATCTTGGCGGGTTCGTTTTGCGTGATGAATGAGACCGCTTGTTGGACGTTTTGTAGCCATTTATGGTCATTATAGAGCGTATCATCAATGGGTATACAAATAATCCGCTCGCTGTCGGCTTTGTCATTATCAAAGGCTTTTAAAATCATGCTTTCACGCTCATCAAAGCTAAACGGATTTTTAATGGTGCGTGGGCTATTTGCCGAACCGATAAGCATGATGACGGTTTTGGCACGGTTTAGGGCTTCACGCACGACAAATTCATGCCCATGATGAAACGGCTGAAACCGCCCGATAAACACCAAATAATCAAATTGAGCCATGTTAAATCCTATTATTTAAAAAATTAGACTTGATAAAAGCGATTATGTTATCATAAAAGCATAAATTTTTTATCTTTATTATTGAGTTTTTACCATGAGTGATTTGCAAAACGAACCATTAAACAGTAACATCATCATCACGCCGAACGCCCAGGACTATCTGGCAGAACTGCTTGCCAAGCAGGAAGTGGACGGCATTGGCGTGCGTATTTTTGTGGAACACGCAGGCACACCCCGAGCCGAATGCTGTATGAGCTACTGCCAGCCCGATGAGATTGACGAAGACGATTTGCAAATTCCTTATGACAAATTTGTCGCTCACATTGACGCACCGAGCATTCCTTATCTGCATGATGCGGTGATTGATTATAACAAAGACCGTTTTGGCGGTCAGCTGACATTTAGAGCCCCCAACTCAAAAGTCCCCCAAGTGGGCGAAAATGCCAGCATTGAAGAGCGGATTACTTATGTCTTGCAATCTGAAATCAATCCCCAACTTGCCAGTCATGGCGGTCATGTGGAGCTTTTGGAAGTCATCGAAGATGATGCGGGCAAAACTGCCGTGCTAAAATTTGGCGGTGGCTGTCAAGGGTGCAGTGCGGTGGACGTTACCTTGCGTCAAGGCGTGGAAGTTCAGCTCAAACAACAAATTCCCGAACTGACCCAAGTCATTGACGAAACCGACCACACCAAAACCGAAAATGCATATTATAAATAATTGATTGATAATACAAAAGGGCATGGGTTTGCCCTTTTTAATACCCTGTCTTTTTTGATATTTAGCCTTTTAAAAGGTGTTGATTTTGGGCGAACGTAATTCACTCCCACACCCCAAAATACCAAATTTTAAAAATCAAAATGGATTATGTTAAATAAATTTACCTTAAAAAACGGCAACTTATCATTGCCGTTTTTACTCTAATGGTTAATGATCGCTTGGCACTTTATCCATGTCAATGTCGGGATTTTTGGTTAAGTGAATGATAGATAATATCAACCCACCCCAAACGATAGATAAAGCCACCACCATGACTGCTAATGCGGTACCGTTCATGCGTTTTCTCCTTCTATGGATTTATGCTGATGATGTGTGGCGTGAGCAGGTGCTTTTGTCAATAAGAATGAACCAAGTGCAAACACTGCCACCACACCCCAACCAAAGATAAGCTGAGTTGCCAAATCATAGCTGTCATAGCCCTTAGTAACCAGTGAAAACACGCTTAGCACCAACGCCACGATGAGCGAAATGGGCGTAACAATGGTCAGCATAAATGCCCAGCCCTTGCCCACTTTTACACTAGAAATGGCGTTGATGTGGTTCATGAGCTTATCCATGACAGGACGGTTGAACCACGTTACCCAAATAATGGACAAAATCGCCCCTGTTACCACGCCGATATTATTGGCAAAATGGTCAATCACGTCCACAAAGGTAATCGCCGTTTTGGTAGAAAACAGAGCCAATGAGATGAGAGCCGATACACCACCGACCACGCTAACCGCTTTTTTGTGCGACCAGCCGAATTTGTCCTTAACCGCTGAGATTGGTACTTGTAGGATACTTGCCATGGACGTAACACCCGCCACAAACAGCGAACCAAAAAACAAAATACCAATGAGCGTGCCAGCGTCGCCCATGTTAGAGATGATTTTTGGAAAAGCGATGAACGCCAAGCCGATACCACCCGATACCACTTCTGATACAGGCACGCCCGACTGAGTTGCCATAAAGCCCAGCACCGAGAAAATGCCAATGCCTGCCATGACTTCAAACGATGAGTTGGCAAAACCCACCACCAATCCTGAGCCTGTCAAGTTGGCATTTTTCTTTAAATAAGATGCGTACGTTACCATAATCCCAAAGCCGATAGACATGGAGAAAAAGACGTGTCCGTAAGCGGCAAGCCAGACCTTAGGGTCAGCCATTTTTTCCCAGTTGGGGGTAAAAAAGGCATTTAGACCTGCGGACGCACCGTTTAGCTGTGCCGCTTGCACGACCATGATGGTAAACATGATAACAAGGAGCGGAATGCAGATTTTATTGGCAAGCTCCACGCCTTTTCGGATACCGCCATACATGATAAACAGCACCAACGCCCAGACGATAGCCACCCCGATAAACAGACTAGGCACAATGCCAAAATCTAGCCCCGAGCCATTTTGCAAATAATGCTCAAAGAAAAACGTCTGCGGGTCATCGCCCCACTGTTGCCCAAAGGCGTATAGGGTGTATTGCCCTGCCCATGACAACACGGACGCATAATAAATCCCGATGACGGTACACACCAGCACCTGCCACCAGCCCACGATTTCTTTTGATTTAATCATTCGCCGATAAGCGGTAGGTGGAGCTCCGTGGTATTTTTGCCCTGCGACATAATCCAAAAACAACAAGGGAAACCCTGCGGTTGCCAAAGCAATGAGATAGGGAATAAAAAACGCCCCACCACCATTTTCATAGGACACATAAGGAAAACGCCAAATGTTGCCCAAGCCTACCGCCGACCCAATCGCCGCCAAAATAAAGCCTGAGCGTGCCGACCAACTTTCTCGTTGTGTGGACATAATTGCTCCTTGTTAATGTTTTGGCAACTCCATTTAATGGGGAATTTACCCATTGTCATCTGTTATGCCAAATCTGTTAAATTTTGTAAAAATATTTTGTCCTGCATAGTTTGATTGAATCAATTAAAAAAGTCAAATAAATAAAAAAATAAAAACCCATAACAAAATATTATGGGTTAATAATAACATTTGTAAACCATATAATCAGCGAATCAGTCCACGCTTGCTATTTTGTAACGACTCGATAAACAACGCCACTTTTGGCTCATCCGCCACCCAAGTGGACAGCTCAGCAATCACGTCCGCCTTGATTTTGCCAGAACGAAACACTACGTCATAGGCTCTATCCAACATCTCAATGGTTTCTTTGCTCCACCCTTTTCGTCTCATGCCTTCTTTGTTTAGCCCATGCACTGTGGATGGGTTGCCCGATACGGTGGTAAAGGCACAGACATCTTTTAAAATCAGGCTCGCCCCACCAATCATCGCATAATCATCAATCCGACAAAATTGGTGTACACCCGTCTGACCACCAACAATCACATAATTACCAATATGAGCATGACCTGCCACACCCACGTTATTGGCAAGCACGTTGTGATCGCCCACCATACAGTCGTGAGCGATGTGGGTGTTTACCATAAATAGGTTGTTGTTGCCAATCTTGGTCAAATTACCACCGTCTGCCGTGCCACGATGAAAGGTACAAGACTCACGAATGGTATTATCATCGCCCACTTCCAGGTAAGTGGTTTCGCCTGTAAATTTTAAATCTTGCGGTATCTCGCCAATGCTGGCAAATTGAAAAATGGTATTACGCTTGCCAATCGTGGTATTATCGCCCACGATGACGTGCGATTTTAACATGGTGTCCTCGCCAATCGTGGTATTTTTGCCCACAATACAATACGCCCCAATCACAACGGTTGGGTGTATGACAGCACTCGGGTCAATAATGGCGGTTGGATGTATATTCATGACGCTATCCACTTAGTCCAGCTTTTGACGGGCAATCATAATCTCAGCACTGCACGCCAGTTTGCCGTCCACATGAGCAGTACATTCAAATTTATAAATCTCACGCTTGGCGGTAACAAGCTTTGAGCGAATCACCAATGTATCGCCTGTGCTGACAAGCTTTTTAAAACGCACTTTGTCCACGCCTGCAAACAGATATAAATAGCCGTCTTCGGACGATTGCCCTGCACTGACAAACCCCAAAATACCCGACAACTGTGCCATCGCCTCCACCATAAGCACCCCTGGCATGACAGGATTATCAGGAAAATGGCCGTTAAACAGCTCTTCGTTAATCGTGATGTTTTTATAGCCCGTAATCCAGTTGTCCGCCGACACTGCCGTAACACGGTCAATGAGCATAAAAGGATAACGATGGGGCAGATACCGTTTAATAACAGGATAACCAAATGGCAAGGTCAAGTTTTGAGCCGTTAGGCGTTCGTGGTCACCATCGGTCATCAGTTCCAGGTCTAGGGTAGAATTTGTCATGAATGCGTCCGTTTAAATAAAATCACTTTTGCCCACTTTGGCGAAACTTAATAGTTGCCCGACGCCAATCTTGGGTAGGCATGGCGGTCGTGCCTGATGAGTACGAGCCTGCTTTGTCAATGCTTTGGGCGACAAAGGTTCTGCCTGTCAAGGTTGTGCCGTCTGCAATGGTCAAATGCCCGCTAATGCCCACACCGCCCCCGATGATACAGCCTGCCCCAATGTGCGTACTGCCTGCCACGCCTGTCATGGACGCAATCGCCGTGCCACGCCCGATATGAACGTTATGAGCGATTTGCACCAAATTATCAATAATCACGTCATCGCCAATCACGGTATCGCCCACCGCACCCCTATCAATGCAAGTATTGGCACCGATACGCACACGATGACCGATGATAACACGCCCAAGCTGGTGGATTTTTTGCCAAGACAGTCCGTCCACTCCCATTTTTGGAGCAAAGCCAAAACCATCCGAGCCGATACTGGCATGGGCATGAATCTCTACATCATCGCCAATCACACAGTGATGAGCGATACTAACGTGCGAACCAATCTGACAATCATCGCCAATTTGCACAAAATCGCCAATGACGGCATACGCCCCAATTTTGGCATTTTTACCAATGGTGGCAGTGGGTGAGATGATGGCAGTAGAGTGAATCCCGTTATCAGTTTGATAATCAAATAAGCCACTGACAGACGCATACGCCAAATACGCATCTTTAACAAGGATAACAGTGGTATCGGACAAAGCGGGCAGTTTGTCGGCAAATCGCTCCGACACCAGCACCACACCTGCACAAGTTCCCACCAAATCAGGCAGATAACTTGCCTTTGCCAAAAATGCCAAACTGTCCTTATCAGCATCTGCCAAATCCGACACACGGCTAATCGACACATGGCGATTTGCCAAGCCGTCTTTATTTAACACCACTTGGCAACGCTCAATGGCATGGATAAGTTTATCCAAATCAATCATGATTAGAATACGCTACCGATTTGAAATTGGACTTTTTCTGTTTGGTCGCCTTCTTTGGCATTCAACGGCTTAGCATAACTCAAAGAGATTGGACCAATTGGAGTGTACCACGTCACGCCCGCACCCACGCTATAACGCAGCTCTTTATCCTGTTCGATATAAGTTAGGTTGTTATTGCTTACGCCCACTTCTGGTAAATTCACCAATTCCTTATCAAGCTTAGTGGTATCAAATACTTGACCTGCATCAAAGAATAACACAGGACGCACTTGGCCTGCCCAGTCGCCTTTAAATGGCACTGGTAAGATGAGCTCCGCCCCAAAAGTCGCCAATGCATTACCACCCACTTCTTCGCCACGGGTTGCACCTGCCTGATTTGCACGTGCATAATGACGGGACAATGGACCTAGTGATGACCCCTCAAACCCACGCACTGAGCCATAACCACCAGCATAGAAATTCTCATAAAATGGCAGGTTATTGCCATAACCCAGACGAGCATGGCCACGCAGTACCGTACCTTTCCATAATGGGTAATAGGCGTTTAGGCGGTAGCTGACTTTTTGGAACGTGTCATCACCAAACCCTAGGTTAAGATCAACGTTATGGCTCACACCTTTGGTTGGGAATACTGGTTTGTCCAAGCTAGAATAGCTCCATCCAAGCACTCCACCATACGTAGTATAATCATTGGTAAAGCTGACACCGTTAGTATCAATATCCGCCTTACCACCATCTTCTAACAGCTGTTTGACGTTAGAGATGCCCATCCACTGACCGCCACGCACTTTGGTTTTGTCAATGGTAAGACCACCACTAATACGCTGTTTTTCATCAATGGGATAACCATAAATTAAGCTCCCCCCATAAGAATCCAATACATAGTTGGAGATATTTTTATCATCATATTTGGTCTTACGGTAGTAAGCATTAACACTTTGGGAAACACCATTGACGGTAAAATAAGGGTCAGTCATGCCTAGGCTGTAATTATCACGGGTCTCTGAACGGCTAAATGACATATTAGCACGGTTGCCCGTTCCCATAAAGTTGGATTGAGATAAATCCACTTGGAAGGTCATACCGCCACTTTGAGAATAACCCGCGGCAATGGTTGATGAGCCCGATGGTTGTTCTTCGACCACATAATTAACATCCACTTGGTCGGGACTGTTTGGTACAGGTTTGACATCAACTTTAACATCTTTAAAAAAGCCCGTTCTCATCAGTCTGGCACGAGACAGCTGAATCTTTTGGTTGGATGCGAGTGACCCCTCCAACTGACGCATTTCACGACGCAACACTTCGTCTTTGGTTTTTAGATTGCCAGTAAAATTGATGCGACGAACATAAACAGGACGCACAGGATCGATATAATAATCTACATCAACGGTACGCGTCTCATCATCAATGCGTGAGATAGGGCGAATTTGGGCGTAATAATAACCATCATCACCAAATTTATTAGTGATATCAGTAGTGGTTGCATCCAATTCTTTTTGTGAATAAGTGCCACCCTCTTTAAACTTCACCAGCTCATTTAGCTCATCGGTACTATATGTTGGATTGCCCAAAAACTGGGTTTGTCCAAATTTATACTGATCACCTTCATCAATGGTTGTTTCAATAAAGACTTTCTTTTTCTCATCATCGATGTTTAGGGTTGCATTATCAACATTGACACGCACAAAGCCATCATTTAAGTATTTGGCTTTGACATTTTCTAGACTGGCATTTAGTTTTTCTTGACTATAACGGTCGGCTTTGGACAGCGGATTCCATTTTTTATCCTTGACCACGAACTCATCTTTTAACTCTTCATCACTAAAATGCTCATTCCCGATAATATTAATATCCACAACTTTGGCGGGCTTACCTTCAACAAAGTTAATGTCTAGCTTAACGCGGTTGCCGTCTAGCTCGGTCTGTTTAACTTCAATGTCGGCATTATAATAACCCTGTGAGATGTACTGGTTTTCAAGCTCACTCTCCAAGGTCTGTATGGTTGCTTGCTTTAGCACATTACCAACCGCAAGTCCCGTACTCTCCAAGCCTTGCTTTAAGCCATCATCAGGGATAAGTTTATTGCCATCAAAATTTAATTCAGCGATAATCGGACGCTCCACCACGTGAAACACGATACGCCCATCCTTAACATCTGCCTGTACATTTGAGAACTGCTCGGTAGCATACAAGGCACGAATACTGTCTGCCAACGCATCTGAGGTGAGTACCTGACCTGCTCTTAATGGCAGAGCCATCTCCAAACTTTGCGGAGTGACTCGGTTTAGTCCATCAAAAGAAATACTACTGACCATGTCATCAGCATAAGCAGTAGTCGCCATGACCATCATCACTGAGGCGGTTAGGGTTTTAGTCAAAAAAGAAGAAGTACGCATAATAAAGTTCACTCAAAATCACTCAACTCATCAGCAATAACATCAAAAAGCTCTGTTACAAGTGTATATTGATGATGATTGAATATGACAAAATGCAAATTAATTTAAAAATATGGTGTAAGTTAAGCTAAAAAAGCAAATTTGGCAAGTAAAATTCGCATTTTTTGCAAAATTTTCTGTAAATATTAAGGAATTTTTGCCAAAAAACCTTTTTAACCAAACATTCTGCTAATATCATTACCAATGGCTAGCACCATGAAACCAAACAACAATAACATGCCCACTTGTAGCCCTGCCATTTGTAATCGCTCACTCATGGGCTTACCCCGAATCAGCTCATAAGCATAAAATACCAAATGCCCCCCGTCCAGCACAGGTATCGGCAACAGATTTAGCACGGCAAGCGACAGACTAATCAGTCCTGCTGTGGATAGCACCTGCTCCCAGCCCATTTGGATACTGTCTTTTGACACTTCGGCAATGGTAATCGGGCCCGATAAGTTGTCAAGCCCTATCAGCCCTGTTATCATCTTACTCATGGATTTCACGGTCATCACGGACAAATCATAAGTCTTGATAAAGGATTTTTGTAGGGCTTCTAATGGCGTATGGTTTACCGTCATTTTGTAATCATCGGGAACGGTGATTTTAGTCTCTTGCACCCTTGCTCCAATTTGTCCAACCGTGCGATTATCCACCTTGACCGCTCGGGGCATGACCTTGATGTCCATGTTTTGCCCGTCTCGGACAATGCCAAACGTGAGCGATTTTTCGGGATTATTTTGGATAATTTCGGTGGCAGACAGCCAATCGTTTATCTCTTTGCCGTCAATATGGGCAATCCTATCGCCTGCTTTTAGCCCCATTAACGCCCCTGCTCCGTCAGCGGTGAGCGAGCCTATCACAGGCGGTATGTCAGGTCGCCAAGGCAACGCGCCAAGAGCGGTGAGTGGGTCTTTGCCCTTGTCCGCCCCTTGCATAAAGTCATTGACCTGCACGCTGTATTTGCCCTTATCGGTCGCCACAACCACCGCCCCACGCTCGCCCATGCGGTCAGCTAGGGCAAAATTCACACTCTCCCATGTGGGCGTGTCTTTGCCATCAATGGCGTGTATCGTCTCGCCCACCATAAGTCCGCTCGCTTGGGCAGGGCTATCACTCATAATCCGTCCGATTTTGGTCGATAACTGCTCGCTTGGCTGTAAAAATAGCACAAAAAACAGCCCAATGGCGATGATAAAATTCATCAAAGGCCCTGCCACCACAATGGCAATTTTCTTTAAGGGGTGCTGATCGTTAAACGCCAAATGTCGCTCATGCTCGGCAACGTCCCCTTCTCGCTCGTCCAGCATTTTAACATATCCGCCAAGCGGTATCGCACAAATGCGATAATCTATGCCCGTTTTGGGACTTGTCCAGCCAAACAGCCGAGTGCCAAAACCGATAGAATAAGTCAACACCTTCACACCGCACAGCCGTGCCACGATATAATGTCCCCACTCGTGCAAGGCGACAAGGGGCGTTAGGACAAGCAAGGCGGATAAAAATAAATATAAAGCAGTCATGCTTTTTGGGCTCTCTTAATTTTTGGGCGGTGTATTCGCCACGACATTTACCGATTTTTGAAATATGGTTAAATGATAAATTTTAATCAATACAAGGATTTGGTTTAAAAATTTTGGATAGTTAGGTAAATTTGGGCGAATAAATCACCCCTACGCATTTTAATTTAAAAAATACATTTTAATTTAAAAAAATCATGTAAAATCAATCCGTTAATTTTCTTAAATAAACATCCGTCCTATCTCGCACCCGTTTATCCAACGCCAAAATCTCGTCCAACTCATCAAAATGCCTGCCAAATTCCGCCCCTAGCTCATCGTCATTTAGCACACGCTCCACCGTGTCGGCGATGTCGGTCAGGCGAATGCGACCGTCCAAAAATGCCGATACCGCCACCTCATTAGACGCATTTAGGGCGATACACGCCCCACCGCCTGTCTGTATGGCATGACGGGCAAGCGTTAGGGATTTAAATTTATCCTTATCAGGGCGGATAAATTCCAAGGCGGATATGTCAAATAAATTCAAAGACTTAGCACCGCTCTCCATGCGGTCAGGGTACGCAAGTGCATGAGCAATGGGCGTTCTCATGTCAGGCGTACCGAGCTGTGCCAAGATAGAGCCGTCCACATATTCTGCCATGGAGTGAATGATACTTTGGGGGTGAATGGCGATGTCAATTTGGCTTTCGGACAAATTGAACAAATGACACGCTTCAATCAGCTCCAAGCCTTTATTCATCATAGTGTTAGAATCCACCGTGATTTTGCTCCCCATGTTCCAGTTGGGGTGCTTGACCGCTTGGGCGACTGTGGCGTTTTTCATGTCATCATAAGATTTGTGTAAAAATCCACCACCGCTTGCGGTCAGCCACAATTTTTTTATGCCAAACTCGGTGCGATGAATGGCGGTATTGTCGTCTTGCACCGCCTTTGGCAAGCATTGAAAAATGGCGTTATGCTCGCTGTCAATGGGTAAAATGACAGCGTTGTGCGTGCGTGCGGTGTTCATAACCAACTCGCCTGCCATGACAAGGCTTTCTTTGTTGGCAAGTAGCACCGTCTGCCCTGCCCGAACCGCCGACAAGGTAGAGCCAAGCCCTGCCGAGCCGACAATGCCTGCCACGACTTTGCCCGCCTCTTTATCGCTTGCCAACTCCGCCAAACCATCTTGACCGCCCACCACGTCAATCGCAAGATTCGCCGACTTTAAACGCTTGGCAAATTCATCCACCTTATCAGATGGCACACCGACACGGCTTGGGCGAAACTCCACGCACAAATCAAAGAGCTTATCCAAGCGACCAAAGCCCGATAAAGCGTACACAGGCAACCCTGCTAGGCGTGCGATGTCAAGCGTACTGTCGCCGATTGAGCCTGTTGCTCCAAGGACTGTTAATGGTACTGTCAATGCCGTCATCACAAAAGCCCCTTTAAGTCGCCAAGAGCAGGCAATACACCCAAATACACGAGCACCAAGACCCCAAGAGCAAACACAGGCGTTGCCGACAGCAAACTATCAATGCGATCAAGCACACCGCCATGCCCTGGCAGAATGGTGCCAGAGTCCTTAATCCCTGCTCGGCGTTTTAGCATGGATTCAAACAAATCGCCAAGCACACTTGCCAGTACCGTAAGGCCCGATAAGCCCAAAAAGGCAACAAGTGCCACCGTGTCAAGTTTTAGCCCAAAGCCCACGCCCACCGCCACAAGGCTTGCCGTGATGATACCGCCAATCAGCCCTTCTATGGATTTATTGGGCGAGACGTTGGGGGCAAGTTTGCGTTTGCCAAGTTTACGCCCAACAAAATACGCCCCACTATCGGCACACCACACCAAAAGAAACACATACATGAGCCACCAAGGCGACACTTGCCATAGACTATACATGGCGGTAATGCTGGCGGTCAAGATGACAATCCCCATAAAAAACAAGCGTTTGCCGTACCATTTTTCTTGGGCGGGATAAACAAGCACCCATTTGGTTGCCATAAGCCATATCCCAAAAGACAGCACCCACCACACCACCCAAGAGACAGGCACAAAAATACTGACAAGCGTAACCACAAGCATCAGAGCGATAAACTGAGCAGGCTGTTTGCGTTTTGGCATGAGTTTTGTCCACTCATGGGACGCAATGAGCGTACCGACCGTCAAAAGTGGCAAAAACAAAAAGGGTTGACGACTGGCGAACATCGCTACGCCCACGATAATCACAAGTACGATTGCGGTTTTTATTCGTTGCCACATAGTTTTGCCTTTTTATTATAGGTTTAAAATTTTCATTGATACATTGTCAATCAATGCCACTTATAGCGATTTGTAGGAGCGAATTGCAATTCGCCCTGCGTTAAATCTTGATAGCCAAGTATGAGTTCATCTTGATATTGACAAATCTAAAATAAATATTAAAAATCTTTAATTTAAAATACCATAAATTTGGTACGTAATACGCACCTTT
>NZ_MXAP01000015.1 GCF_002027555.1 Moraxella equi | reverse complement strand
GGGTTCGGTTGGTATAAATACATCGGGCTTGGAGTCATGCTTGCAGGATTGGTATTCTTTATGTTTGGCGATAAAGTCTTACAAAGTTCGTGATTGAAATATTTTTGCATTGTTTATAAACAGTAAAACCCCAAACAAATGTTGGGGTTTTCTGCCATTGCATTGACACTTTACTTCATGCGACTTATCAAATTATCTTTCATCACAAACTGATGATACAACGCCCCACCAACGTGGGCGATGACCAGAAACACCAACACATAAAACACCGCCCCTGTGTGCAGTCCGTTCATCACCTTTGCCATCTCTCTGTCAATACCCACCACGCTTGGCAAACTAAACAGCCCAAACACGCTCACACCACGACCGCCATACATACTCATGAGCATGCCTGTAATAGGCATGGCAAGCATGGCAACATACAAGCCTAGATGGGTCAGATGAGCTATCGCCGTTTGCCATTTTGGCATGGGCGGGTGCGGTGGGGCTTTGACGACAAAGCGGTTAATGATACGCAAAACCGTCCAAATAAAAAAGCTCGCCCCGATGGATTTGTGCAGACTGATATACTCATCGCCTATATTAATGATCACAAATGCCACGATGATGAGTAACGCCCCTATCCAATGAAAAATGCGAGTGGGAAGGCTGTATTTGTCAGTGTGGCGTGTCGGCTGGCTCGTGGCTGGCGTGGTCATGGCATTTCCCCTAAATAAAATAAAAAACTTCCTTTTATTATAACGAAGTTTTTGGTAAGAAGTAGGGAATAAAAGTAGTTTTTTGGTAAATCAGCCGTCCAAATCCACCAAACGGTGAGCGATTAAGTCCAAATCAGGCACGACATATATCTCATTGTCAAGCAGTACCGCCTGATAAAGGTAGTTGTCCTGACCTTCTTCACGATGTGCCAAGCTTGGGGTGGACAACTGAATATTGGCAAGCTCTTCCTCACTTAGCGTAACGTCTCTCACATCTGAGATTCGCACACGTTTGGTGGTTAGCTCGCCTGCGGTTTGTAATGCCAAACGGTGTACGTCCGAGTTACCTTCTAAGATGACGAGCTTGTCCACTTCGATGTCTTTGGGAATCAGATGATACACCGAGACCTCTTGACCTCGCCACAGATATGTCCAGATTCGCTCATGGTATTCGTCCACGCTTATGATAAGGGTGGTTGGCACCAGCCAATCAGGCTGACCGATGGCAGGGATGGCGGTCACTTCTAATGTACCATGCTCAGCGGTGAGTAAGCTGACAGGTTCGAATTGGTGTTTTTGGATTTTCTTCATTGTCTATTCCAAATTAGCATTAACAGTATATTTAAACCCTCGAAGCATGTGCGTAATACGCCCTGCCAACTCCAAAGGTGTGCCCATAAACTGGCAAAACCCCGAATCAATCATCGCTTGGGGCTGACTGGGGCAACCACTACTCTCAGGGCTTTGTGCCCATAGGTGACTTTTGTTTTGGGCAATTTGAGCAAGATGTGCCGAACCGTCGTTACCCATGCCCGAAAAAATAATACCAATCAGTTCACTTCCGTATACTTCACTGGTGTTTTTAAGGAGCTGGTTGATACTCGGCTGATATTCCCCCTCCCACGGCTTATCGAGTAAAATCACTCGCCCTTCGCTGTCACAGACGATTTGTTGCTCAATCGGGGCAATCAAGCAAGTCCCCGTTTGTAATCGCTGACTGATGCCAATTACCCGACATCGCCAGTCATTATTGCGAGTGAGTATCTTTGGCAGACCATGAATCATCTCTTTATCAAAATGATGCGCAATTAAAACGGCAAGCGGCAACTCAGGTGAGAGATTATCCAAAAATACCTTTAAAGCATCTGGCCCGCCCATGGATGCCCCCAAAAACAACACATATCGCCACGGGCGAGTGGTTGGGCGGGTGCATGAATGGCTTTTTTTGGCAAGAAACTTGATGGCAGACACGCCAAGCGAATCACACAGCCGACGCAGTAGCGAGCGTTGCCATCTTTGGTAATTCTCATCATGCTTAGGGTTAGGAGCCTCTTGAAAACCCACCAACACCAGACGTGGCTCATAAGTATCAATCAAGGCTTGCAGGCTGTCTGATAACGGCGGATCAACCAACCACACCATGTCTTTAGGCAGTTTAGACTTTGCCATCACATCAAGCTGTTCGGTGCTAAAACAACCAATGACATCAAAGCCAACATTACGCAGTCCATCATCAAAGGCAAGCCGCTGGCTACGATTATCACTGACGACGATAACCTTAGTATCCTTGGGGTTAAAGTTGTGATTTTTAGAGACAGTCTTCGCAACCCGCTCTTCAAGCCCATCAAAAACTTTGCCCACCTCAACGTGAGCAGACTGCTTTTTAGATTTATGGGCTTGAATTTTATCATGCCAATACTGCGCTGCCACACTTAGGGGTATTGCCCTTGATGTGTCAGTATGATTGCCATGATTGTCGTTTTCCATTATCTCATCACTTAGCTGGCTTTAATATTAAGCAGATTGCCAATACGCTCTAACAGCTCTACCTCTTGGAAAGGCTTGCCCATGTAGTCATTGACACCAATCTCAAAAGCACGCTCACGGTGTTTTTCACCGGTGCGAGAGGTAATCATGATAATCGGCAAATGACTCAAACGAGGACTGTGACGCACCTGGGTGGCAACCTCAAAGCCATCCATACGTGGCATTTCAATGTCAAGTAGCATTAAATCAGGCATGGCATCTTGTAAAATCTCAATGGCATCCACACCGTCTTTGGCAACGATCGCCTCAAAGCCTTGACGCTCCAAGAAGCGTGATGTAACTTTACGCACCGTCACTGAGTCATCCACTACCATGATGAGACGGCGACGACTTGATTCAGGCTCTACCACCTCCACCTCTCGTCTGGTCTGAGCCGTACGCATGAGTGCCAATAGGTCAAGAATAAGCATGACCGAACCATCACCCATGATGGTCGCCGCTGAAATACCCGACAGATTAGACAGCTGACGCCCCAATGGCTTGACTACAATCTCAATACGGGAACCGACGATTTCATCCACCTGCAAGGCAAGTGCCTGACCTGTTTGGGTCTTGATGATAATCACAGGCAGGGTCGTACCTGAGATAATCTCATTAAAATAATTGCCTGTTAAGATTTCGTTCAAATAACGCAGGCGGTAGTTTTTGTTGTCAATCCTAATGGTATTGTCGCCCGACTGATGATAAGCAAGCAGTTCGCTAGCATTCATCTGCACCACACGCTCAATCTGCACCAGTGGAATGGCATACTGACGGTCAGCCACACGCACAATCAGTGCATCAGACATGGCAACAGTGAGTGGCACCCGTATGATAAAACGAGAGCCCTCACCAAGCTTTGACTCAACCGATACTGAACCACCCAACTGACGAATCTCGGTACGCACCACGTCCATACCCACGCCACGACCTGAAATTTGGGTTACTTTACTGGTTGTGGACAGGCCTGCATTAAAGATATACTGCATGATATCATTATCAGAGAGCTGTTCATCAGGATGGATAAGCCCTTGACTGATGGCTTTATTACGTACCGCCTCTACGTTCACGCCTGCCCCATCATCGGACAGCAAGATAACCATCTCACCACCCTCACGTAGCACTTCTAACGTGATACGCCCCATCAATGGTTTGCCAAGCTCACTACGCTTGGTTGGAATCTCAACACCATGGTCAACAGCATTACGAAGCATGTGTTCAAGCGGTGACGTGATACGGTCAAGAATACTTCTATCCATCTCATCATCAGCATTAACCACTGTCAGCTCAACGTTCTTACCAAGCTCGCTTGCGGTTTGACGTACAATGCGTTGGAGGCGTGGGGTTAAGCGTGAAAATGGCACCATCCGCGAGTTCATCAGGCTGTCTTGTAAGTCCGCTTGGGTACGTGACAGTTGCAATAGCAAATTCTCACCATCACGGGTCTTATCAAGCATGGTCGCCTTAATGTCTAGCAAGTCCGATGCCGACTCCGAGAGCGACTTGGATAGCTGATTTAGTGATGAATATTGGTCCATCTCCAAGGGGTCAAAATCTTCATCAAATGTATCATCATCAATTTGTGCCAAAATCTGCTCTTCAAGCTCAATATCCATACGACGTAGCTGGTCAAACAGACGCTGAACCGTCATGCCCATCTCTTCGATACTGCCTGTGATACTGGCAAGGTTCATGTCAATACGAGCACGGTTAATCGCCGCCTCACCTGACAAGTTAATCATACGTTCAAGCAGTGAGGCTGAGATACGAATCATCTCATTATTATTACTGCTATCAACACTCTCGCCAAACACACCTTTCATCGGCGGCATTCGACTGATGTCACGCGTATTTTTGGATGCCAGCAAGAACGCTTGGTATTCATTGATAAAGTCAATTTCTTTTTCAAGTGATACTGTTGGCACTTCATTTAAGCTGTCAGGCTTTTTGATAAAGCGATGCAAAGCATCAATCAGTGGTGTTGGACGTGGCGAGTTATAATTATTCTCCAAAAGCCCGACTGCTGCAGTAATCCAGTCATGACAGGCAAAGAGTAGATTTGCTACCATACGTGTTGCAGGCAGACGGCGGTTACCCAAATCCTCATACACCGTTTCCATCTCGTGAGCAAGGTCAGCCACGCCATTGGCAGACACCATTCTGGCTCCACCCTTGATGGTGTGTAGCTTGCGTTGCAACGCTTGCAAACTTGCCACGTCCGAGGTGTTATGACGGAATGCCGCAAAGTCCTCACTACTACTCTCAGCCAAATCTTTAGCTTCTTCTAAGAATACACCTAAGATATCTTTGTCAGGTAAGTTGCCCTGCCAAGAGTCCTCAATCAAGCTCTCGTATCTTACCCCCTCGTCAAGCTCAGATGTGGTGGGTTGGACAGAAACGGGGGCAACCTCTTCTTTTTTGCTTTCTAGGATAGGGATAGCAATCATCACCCCTTCTGGCACTTCTCCTGCTGACAGGGAAGCTTGCAAATCAGCAATGGTGTTGTCCGCAAAGAAAGACAGTTTGGTATTTTTAACCGCATCCAACTGCAAAGATAGGACATCCTGCACCCGTTGCATGGTACGCACCCATGGGTCAGTGACCGTCATTTGCTTATTAGTAAAGCGCTCATACACGCTCTCTGCTTCATGGGTCAAATCACCGATACTGCTAATCCCCGCCAATCTCGCCCCACCTTTGATGGTATGTAAGTGACGTTGCAAGGTTTTAAGATAATCAAGGTTGTCTTTGTCTTCGCGCCATTGTCCAAAAACTTCTGTCACCTCCGCATCAAGCTCTAATGCCTCTTCTAAGAAGATTTCAAGCAGTTCATCATCAGTGCCAATTGATTCAAGACGAACAGGGGAAATCTCTTTCCCTGCATCATGTTCAGCAATGACTTGTGTGGTTTCTTCTTGGGTTTTGGATTGCTCTTTTTTAGACTGCTCTTTTAATGTACTACCAAGTTCTTGGTAATAACTCTCACGCTCCAAGGTAATGCCATTTAACGTGTTTAAAATTGCTTTATCCACAGTTAGTGCCATGCTACCTGCCATGGCATCAAACAAACCAATCAGCTCATGATGTACTGCAAGCAGAGCGTCAATGAATGTATCGTCTTTGGCTTGCTCGGTATGCTCTGCCATGAGTTCATAAGCGGATTTTAGGGATGCAAGCAGACTTTGGAATTTGGGCAAATCATGGGTACGTGCCGAGAGCATGTCAATCTGAGCCAGCTGAGTCTTGGCATAATCACTGATAACGCCCGCCTCTTTGGCACTCATACTTTCAAGCTCAAGCTCTGCATCCAACAGGTCATCAATACCTTCAATCAAGCTCTCAACATGATAAACATCAATGTCGCCCGCCATTAGCTGTTCAATCTCTTGGCGATCGCCATCCAATTCATTTAACGCCGCTTGACTGGATGCTTCACTATTAGTATTGTTATAAGCATCCAAATGCGTTTCTATCAGTATGACGGCATCTTTAAGGGCTTGCTTATGTTTATTGCCCATGGGTGCGTCATGATGTTGCAGGCTTTGCAGTCCACTCTCAATAATCGCACCAACCTCGCCAACCGCTACCAATGGGGCAAGCCCCGATGCCCCACGCAAGGTATGAAACGCACGGACCACGTCATTATCAACAGCAACCTCGCCATCTTGCTCGTGAGCACCTAAGAATGCCGATACATCTGCCAATAACTCTCGCGCCTCTTCGATAAAGATTTGACACAGCATGTCCTCTTCATCATCAGCAGGGCTACTTGGCACAGTACTAGACATTAACTGTCCCGCCTGCTCCACCAAGCTTAGGGCTTCATTTGTGGTTTTGTTAGCAGTCTCTTCTATTTCTACATCTTCTACATCTTCTACATCTTCTACATTATTTTGAACATCATCCATTTCTGCCCGTTCAAGCTCCGCCTCATCATCTGATGCAGTGACAGCTTGGACATCATCGCCATGGCTTGGGCTTGGCTCTTCTACTTGTTCATCAACATCATTACCAATGTCCATGCCACCCATATCATCAATCACCAAACTTTCTGTAGCACTGTCAGTGATATCATCGGCTAGGTTCAACGCACGATAATCAAACTCCTTGCCATGCCCCTTACTATAAGCATGAGCGATCGCCTCCCACAGTTTAATCTTGGCAGGGTAATCTTCAGATTTAGATTCAAAGATTGCCACCAGTGAGCCGAACTCAGCCAGTACATCACCAATGAATGCTTGCATGCCACCATCCATGGGTACAGTCTCATCCAACACACGGTTTAGCATGTTTTCAATAGACCAAGCAAGCTCGCCAAGCTCATACGCTCCAACCATGCGTCCTGAGCCTTTTAATGTATGAAAACCACGGCGAATGTCGGTCAATACAGTTTTATTTGGATTATTTTGATATTTATCAAACAGTGGAATGATGGTTTCTAGAACCTCGCCCGCCTCTTCGATGTAAATCTCACGGATGTCTTCATCCACCTCCATCGATTCATGCGTGGTCGCTTTGGCAGTCTCGATAAATGGCAATAGCACCGCAGGCATGTCCGCTGTTTGGTCTTGCTCATCATTGGCAATACCAGCCCCAACAATCTCCTTAGAAACACTTTCGATTTCATCAGCATCTGCCAACTCATCACCAATAGGCTCATCGTCATCCTCGCCAATCATGATGTTGTCATCTGCCACATCATCACTGACCAACTCGTCTGTCTCTACTAGTGGTTCGTCTTGTATACCATCTTCTATACTCTCACCTGCTGGTTCGGGCTTACCCTCATCCATGGGTCTGCCTGCCAAAATATTATTGGCACGCATGACCACCAGTGCATTATCCACGCTGGGGGGCTGACTGTTTGCAAAGTCCTGCACCATAACAGGGATAATTTCGGCAGTCTCACTGACGATGGCAACCACATCAGGGCTAACTTTGACCGTCTCGTCCAGGACACGGTTGAGCATATTTTCAATCGCCCAAGCAGTCTCACCCACTTGAAACGCCCCAACCATACGCCCTGAGCCTTTGAGCGTGTGCCAATTACGGCGAATGTCTTTTAAAGGTTTGAGATTTTGGGGGTCAGCTTGCCATTTTGGTAGGTGCGTGTGCATCTCTTCCATGACTTCATCGACTTCTTCAATGAAAATCTCACGGAATTCTTCATCATGGCTAAAATCATCTTCTTTTAGGCTTGCTTTGGCAGTTAGATAAACCTCACTAATGTCTCGGGCATTGTCATCATCTTGACTATCTTGGATATTATGTTCGGTAGCATCATCAGCCGATGACTCAGACATTTGAGTCTCCGACTGCTCCGCATACTCATCTGCTTGTGTCTTGCTTGACACTTCTGACTCAGCTTCTAAGGCGACATCCACATCTTCTGGGTCATCATCAAAGATAATCTCATCATCTTCACCAATTAAAATCTCATCGGTATCGGTATCGCCATGCAACCCGCTCTCAATCTCTGCATCATCATCACTGACCATCAAGTCTTCATCATCGCCAATCAAGATGTTTTCTTCATCGGCAAACATCAGCTCTTCTGCCGTCTCGTCTGCTTGGCTCTCTGGGATTGGCTCATCCATGCCTGGTTCAACTTCGCCCAGCTCAACTTCATCTGCCAAAATGGCGTCATCTGACATCACAACATCATCAGCCAACTCAGATTCTACTGTCTCAACCTCTACATCGTCTGCCGTGTCATTAGGGGCATCATCGAATACAATACTTTCATCAAAAATATCTACATCCGTTGCAGTATCAGTTAACTCGTCTGGCACATCTGACGCATCAGACAACAATTCGCTACTATCAAGGCTTGGTATGACGTTATCTACTGTACCCTCATCAACATAATCAGACAGGCGAATCTCTTCGTCAACCGCCACCAACAGCCCATCGTCAGATTGCTCTGATTCCGTCTCTTGGGGCAACTCATCCACCGTCAGCTCATTATCTTTATCATCAGCCCAATCAAGGCTAATGTCCTCGCCTGATAAATCCAACTCAATTTGGTCATCACTAAGTGGGTTATCGATAGCATCACCATCTAATACCACTGCCAAATCATCAACCGCCACCTCATGAGCCACCAACTGCTCGCTGATTGTCTCATCTGCCATCTCTATGTCAATGGTGGATTCAATGACGACTTCATTTTTATGAACAATTTCATCATCCAATGTCAGCCCATCATCAAAGATAAGCATGTCATCTTCGTCTGATGTCTCTGCCATCAACGGCTGTGCATGAGATTCCTGAGTCGATTGTTTGATGTCATCAATACCAAAATTATCATCAAACACTAAGCTATCATCAAACCAATCATCCAAGTCATCATTTTGACTTTCACCCCCAACTTGATTGGCAGGTTTATCAACCTCATTTAATGACATATTGAAGGATGATGCGAATACATCATCAAAAATAGATTCATCGTCGTCAGACTGCCCAATATTATCAGACACTGTCCCTTCTTTAGGGTTGATATCCTCATTGGTATTATCAGCATTTAATTCCGACAATACCGAAACCTCATCAAGCCCAATAGATTGATCCAGTATCTGAATGTCATATCCTTGAGACTTGAGAATATCACCAGTCAAACAGTCAGCATCTACATTTTGCGACTCATCCAGTGCCACTTCCAAGACGTCGACAGAGGCATCATTCATCTCATCTTGTGAATCAATGATCTGCAATTCAACATCATGGCTTACAACCATTTCATTTACTGTGACATCAGCATCAAAATCTTCAAATAATACATCATCCCCCCAATCATCATTAGAGACTTCTAGCACCTTATCATCACTGTGTACATCTTCAAAGATGTTTAGACTGGGTTCGGAGGAATCACTTTCATTTACTTTATTTTGATCGTCAAAGCCAGATGAGGGCAACTCGCTTAAATGACCATCATCTGCGATTGAATCAATCTGTTCTTCCGTCATCTCAAATGACTGGTCTGCCTGTCCAAATATTTGGGCATCGTCAAGATTAATCGGTGTTAACTGTTCTTCGTTAGCACCTTCTGATGTATCCATAAACGAATCATCTAGACTATCAACCATTTGGCCTGTTTGTACAAAGGACAGTGGCTCATCAAAAATAGATGGTACATCCTGCACGTCATTTACGAGCACTGGGTCATGCTCGCCCATATCATCATACAAAATATTATAACGATTGGCGGACTGGCGTTCGCTTTCAATCTGAGCAAGCTCATCCCCATCGCTAACACCATCTAACAATGTCGCCACACCATCAATACATTCCTCAGTACGAGTTAATAATGCATGGTCAAGAACTTGCTGAGCCAAATTATCAAGGAACATCTCAAAAAGCGATAAGCTCTCAGCCACTTTATGTGCCAATTGCCAACTAATATGTGCGAGGGCTTGAACCTGCAACTTTTCAAACACGGTCAAGAGTTTTGTAGCAACACCTGCTGCATCAAACAGCCCCATGTCATTAAAATTCTTAATCAGCGACTCAAAGTGCTTGATTGAAGGCAGATGGTTTACCTGTTTATCTTGCAAGTAAACTGCAAATCTATCTTTAATCTCTTCCATCAAAATACGCACTTCACGCAACACATCACGCTCACCCGTCATCACGCTTGTGTCGTATTGATTTTCCTTAGCGTTAATCACCTCAGCAGTACTGGCAATGGCAGTGTATAAATCTTGAAGTTGGGTATTAAGTTGCCATTGCATCTGAGCAAACATCTCATCACTGCTTTGGGCGGTGTTTGCATCACTGATGATTTGCTCTACATAACGAGCATAGAACGACCAACCACGTCCTGACAGTTGTTCTTGCAAGGCATACAAAGTATCTATTTGGATTTTATTATCTGCCAAAGCAAATACCAAACCCTCAATGGTTGTTAAAATATGAGGAAAAAAGGTTTGGTCATCTTCTAAAATATCATTAAGATGCTTAAAGAGATTCTGAGCAGATTCGTTTTGAATGTTCAGGCTTGCAAGCATGACATACATGTCCACAATCAAGCTTTCCATCCAAATGCTTGCTTCTAATTCTAACGCCAATCCTGTTTTTTGAAACACAATAACCCGATCAAGCTCTCCTAATATATGAGCATAATAATGAGGCAAAGGTTCACCATTTAAGGCGATATTCTCAAGCCATAAAGCAGTTAATAACCATAATTTTTGTAAAGTAATTTCATTGGTGGCACTTGCTAAGTGTGTACTAACATTACGCAACTTAGTTAATTGATCGCCATTAACACCGCTTTGAATAAGCTGACCTGCAAGCACTTTCCAAGCCTGATGAATCTCCTGATAGCTTTTATCATCAAGAAATCTAACGGCTGATATTGCAAGATTTACCTGCCCACTAAAGCTTTTACCGACAGCAGACTGCAAAATTCCTTGCTTGTCAGCATTACCACCTACATGGGCATAAACAAGACCAAGATAGCAAGTGCGAGTATTTAACATTGATCGACGTACAAACCCTATTGTGGCGTAGCGATTAATCTCATGTTGCAACAAGCGACTGGCGTAGATGATTTTTGGGGCAAATGCACCTGCTTTCTCCAAAGTAGCAAAATAATGAGATGCCTCACTAATGACTCGAGCCAACTTATTAAACTCGGGTAAATTTGCCATCAACAAAACGTTACTCAACGAATTGTATTCGCGAGAAAAATGTAACAACAGGTCAGAAACCGACGTTGCTCCATAGGCATGCAAATCATCAAGCTCTTTGTTTAGTGGCTCAATCAACCATTCTAATGCCACTAATTCATTGGACTGCTTGGTCATCTTTCTATCCTAAATCAATACTTTAATGGCTTACGCCAATTGTTATTCGCTTTGGTATATTACATATATGTGCACAACATCAAGTTGTCTTATTTTCGCTCAGCAGGCAGTTAATCACTAATCTTGTACCAAGCATTTATTTGCCCATCTTCTATTCGTTTCATCTTAGGATGGTGCCAAAACATGGCTTCATTCGGAGCAAGCACCAAATACCCACCAACAGCTAGATTCTGCACAAAATATGCCAAAATATCACGTTGGTCAAATTTTCTAAAGTATATCAGCACATTTTGGCAAATAATCACTTGTTGCTTAGCTAAATTCACTGGTTCTTTCGTAAAAATGTTGTGCCAAAAAAACTCGGTATGCTTATACGTCTTGTCGTCAATATGCCACATTCTTTGATGGTCAAATGCACCTTCATTTGCCATAGGCTTAACTTGTGGGCGATAATGTGTAGGGATTTCAGCAATCTGACGCTCTGAATATTCAGCAGTGCGTGCAATCCCCAAGGAACGTTCACTTAGGTCGGAACCATATATGTTAAACGGCAAAGGATTTGCATGCTGTCTAAAAATCAAAGTCAATGTCATGGCAAGTGAATACACCTCCTGTCCTGTAGAGCAACCCACACTCCATACAGAAAAATTTGGCAATTCACTAATTTCACCACGTGCTTTTAGTCGACGATGGTGTTCTATCTCGGTTTTATAAACATCCCCAATAAACATCATGGATGGTTCATGTCGAAAAAAACGACTCTCAGCAATTAGTAAGTTATTTAATAGCGACTGAGTAAGTGGGGGCAACCGATTGATACACTCCCCATCTCTCACCCTTTCGTCTTTTTCCTGTATTAAAGCATGATACAAATCAACATCACTCATGCCATGATTTTCAGCAGTGACAGCAACAGCATGAGTTAACCAATTACATTGCACTAATGGCAAGACAAACCCACATATCTGTTCAACATACGTCTGCCACAGAGACAAATTTACCACATTATTCTCCTGCCGCGGATGGCAAATTAATCAGCAAAAACATCATCGTTAGACAGCTTAAAGCCAGATACTGACTCTTGAAGTGCTGCCGCCATCTCATTGAGGCGACCCACCGAACGAGCGGTAGCCATCGTACCCGAGGAGGTTTGCGAAGTAATGTCCTGAATGATGTTCATCGTGCTGGAAATATGACCTGCGGAGGTGGCTTGCTGACGGGCAGCGTTCGAGATGTTTTGAATCAAGTCTGCCAACGTATTTGATACAGTTTGCACTTCTTCTAGTGCCTCACCTGCGTCTTTGGCAAGTTTTGCACCCTTAACAACTTCTGCGGTGGTTGATTCCATGGACGACACCGCTTCGTTGGTATCCGCCTGAATGGTCTTAACCAGTGTTTCAATCTGACGGGTCGCCGCAGCAGAACGCTCCGCCAGTCGCTGTACCTCGTCGGCAACAACCGCAAAACCACGACCTGCTTCACCTGCCATCGATGCCTGAATGGCAGCGTTCAAAGCAAGGATGTTGGTTTGGTCAGCAATGTCGTTAATCAGACCAACGATGTCACCAATCTCTTGTGATGATTCACCCAGGCGTTTAATACGCTTAGAGGTTTCTTGAATCTGGTTACGAATGGTGTTCATGCCCTCAATAGAGCGTTGTACCACGTCCACACCGTTTTGGGCGATGACTACCGAACGCTGTGCAACTGAGGCAGATTCTGAGGCGTTAGCAGATACTTGGTCAATCGACACTGCCATCTCATTAATCGCGGCAGACACACCAGCAATCTCTTGGGCTTGGTGTTCGGATGCTTCGGCAAGCTCTACCGCGGTCATCTGCGTTTGTTGTGATGACTGGGCAACTCGGTCGGCGGTGGTGTTAATGGCGAGTACCAGCTGACGTAGCTGGTCAATGGCGAAGTTTACTGAATCGGCAATCGCCCCCGTAAAGTCTTCTGATACGGTGGCATTAACTGTCAAGTCACCTTCTGCCAAATCGCCCAATTCATCAAGCAGTCGCAAAATTGCCATTTGCGAGCGTTCGTTTTCTTCCTGGATTTTACGGGCTCGCTCTGCTTCAACTTCCATCTCTTGGCGTTGACGCATGTTTTCTTTTTCACTGACATACAGCTCTTGGTTACTTCTTTGGCGTAGCAAGTTGTACAGAGCAAATGCCAATGCCAAGCTACTAAGCAGCAACAGTAGTGCAGGGATGAGCACACCTTTTTGATTGATAATACCTCTATCAATATTCGCTAGATGCTCTTGGGTTTTGGTGGCAAGGTCGGTCAGTGCTTGGGCTGATTCACGTGATTTGATGGCGGGATTACTAAGGTCAGTCAGTTGGGTAATCACTGGCTCAACCATTTGCTTATAAGTACCATCAATATTCTGCAAGGCAGGGGCGGCTTGACCAAAAGAGGCTTTTTGATTAGCAAGTGTTTGAGCAAATCTTGCCACCTCTTCTTTAAAATCATCGGTGCTTGTACCTGTACTGGTGGTTAATGCCACCATCTCTTCGTTGATGCGCTCAAGACGAAGCATCTGCTCTTGGATCTCTTTGACAGCAGTCGCTGGCATGCCCACACGCACTGCCTGTTCAGTGACGCCCGCATACTGCTCTTGCATTTGGCGAGCGGCATCTTGGACTTGTTTTTGCAGGTCTTGCAAGGCATTGACATCATTTTGATGCTCAACAACATAGTCCACACTACCCTTTTTGGCTTGCCAATCGTTGGCAATAGCATTGATAATCCCTGCATTACCAATCATCTTATTGCTTTGCAAGCGTGACAATGATGAGTCATAATTCTGCACATCATCAGATAACTTAGCATAGGCAGCTTTACTGACCTCGAAATCACGTGAGAACATGGCGTCATTAACATCTTTGACGATATTAGCGGCACTCACCTCAAGCTGATTGACATCCGCCAAATAATCGGTAACTTTCAACAGTGAATATGCCAAATATACCAAGCTAAACATGGCGATAAACCCAGAGATAATCAGTAGTGTCCACCACTTTTTCTCTGATGCATTGGCGGATGCAACCACTAAAGACTGCTCTGAGACTTTGCTCACATCATTCATTTTTGCTTATCCTTTAAAAAATCGAGCCAGACCACTTTGCCCGCTTTTCGTTCATTAATGAGTTTATTGGCGTACGATGAGTTCATCACGCATACATTTTATGATTGTATTTTTACCATGCCTATCATGGCAATTCATCAGCTTATCGCTGCATTTAGATATTCACTGTCGCTAAACAGTAATGATGGCATGACCACGTACCAGTCTTTACCCTCTTTGCTAAACTTACCGTGATTGTACGGGGCAAAGGGCGATGATTCGGGCAGGGGCATGTCTTTATAATCCAAACCCGAAAACTGCACCATGCCTGTGACTTGGTCAACCAAAATACCCGAGAATACCCCGTCCTGGTCAATCACCATCACCTTTTTATTTTTTAGGCGTTCGTGACTGTCAATGTGCAAAAACTTCGCCAAATCTGCCAGTGGCAACAATCGTCCACGCACGTTCGCCACACCGAGTAGCCACGGCTTGGTTAAGGGAATGGGGGTAAGCTCAGGCATTGCCAAAATCTCAGACACCTCACCCATGGGGGCGACAAATTCTTGTCCGCCCACTTCAAAGGCAATACCAATCCACTGTGTATAATCCGAGTCATGTCGCCCTGTCGCCCGAGCCTTGGCAAGGTCGGCAAGACGCAATAACTCAATAAAACCAGACGACGCCACGACTTACTCCAATACAGAGTGAATGACTCTGATTAACTCTTCTTCGGTAATGGGCTTGGTTAGGTACTCTTTTGCCCCTTGACGCTTGCCCCACACACGGTCTGTCTCTTGGTTTTTGGTGCTGACAATAACCACAGGAATGTGGGCAGTCTTTGGCTCACGGGTGATTTTACGGGTTGCTTGAAAGCCGTTCATCTCAGGCATGACGATGTCCATAAGCACCACATCGGGCATGACTTCAATCGCTTTGGCACAGCCATCTTCGCCATTGTAAGCCTCAAACATCTCAAAGCCATTTTTGACCAAAATTTCACGAAATCGCAATATCTCTGTGGGCGAATCATCCACAACTAACACTTTTGCCATGTCTGTCTCCTAGATTAAATGAATTTAACTTCTAACTAATCATCAAGAAGTCAAGAGAGCCGACTAGCGAAAGCGACTGATGGTCGCAAACAAGTCTTCTTTACTAAATGGTTTGGTCAAATACTCGTTTGAGCCCACGATACGTCCACGAGCTTTGTCAAACAGACCATCTTTGGACGATAGCATAATGACAGGTTTTTGGGCGTATTCTGGGTGATTTTTAATCATTGAGCAGGTTTGATACCCATCAAGGCGTGGCATCATAATGTCCACAAAGATGATGTCAGGGTTAGTCTCAACGATTTTTGATAAAGCATCAAAGCCATCAACAGCAGTAATCACTTCACAGCCTTCTTTTTGGAGTAGGGCTTCGGCGGTACGACGGATGGTTTTTGAGTCGTCAATAATCATGACTTTAAGACCAGCAAATTCACTCACGGGATTATCCTTTTGTTTGGAAATGGATTGTAAATTAGAAAGTCAAAATCAGCTCATCTATCAAATATTAAGTCCTATCATTAATTGATAAAACTAAACGTTAATAAGATTTGGTTAAATTTTGACAAATATTTTAGTTAGTAAAAACCTACTTTACTTTTTAGCACAAATAAGGCAAATTTTCCACTCTTTTTTGATAAAACAAAGTATTTATGGGCTAAAAATATGATACGATAGCAAGGTATTTTTAGCGACCTGTTTTTATTGTCTTGTTATTATGAACTTACCTTTTTGCTCATTGTCCTGCCAGTCATCTTGGCGGTCTCTGTCCGCCCTTGTGACACTGTCCTTGTTGGTGAGTGCCTGCGAGCCTGTGCCTGATGCCAAACTGACCGATTTGGAGAGCTTTGATGACAAGCACGAGCGAGATGGGCTGGTGCATGGCAACATGGCTGTGCGTCCGCCCACCGATGCTGATAACGCCAAAATCACCATCAATGGCGACAACGTCACCCTTGCCACCGCTCATGTCATGACAATCAAATCCGAACGTTATCAGCCTGCCTTTCGCCTAGAAGGGGTCATCATCCCCCACAAGCAGACAACCATCCCCCTACCCCAAGATGGCAAACTTGACCGCATGCTCGTCAAAGTGGGCGATACAGTCAAGGTGGGCGACATCGTGGGCAAGTTTTATCAAGAAACCGTCACTTTTGCCGACAATCCCGATAACATCTCCAATGACAGCCTAGATGACAACAAAAGCGATGATACTGACAAGCCTGCTGACAATGCCGTCACCGACAAGCAAAACACAAACAAAGCAGAAAATACAAAAACATCCGAAAAATCAAAAGACCACTCTAAAAACACAGGCAAAATCAGCCCCCAAGAGCAGACGGATGACACCGATGATGAAATACCAATAGCCCCCATCATCACCAAAACCCCCTTTGATGTCAAAAGTCCGATGACAGGCAAGGTAGATGCGATATTCATCAATGATAAAGACAAAACCCACCCCAAGACCACGCCTGTGCTTATCGTCTCTGATGAGCGGTTTATTAAGTTTATTAGCCCCTTGCCTGCCGACTTTGCCGACTATCTTGCCATCGGTGACGGGGTGAGTTTTGACACCGAAGATGGGCGAAGTTTTGGCGGTCAGATACAAGAGATTACCCCCAACCCCAAAGTGCGTGGCATGATGGAAATCCACGTCGCCATTACGCCCGAACAAGTCAAAAAAGCCCAACTCACGCTTGGCGAACGGGTCGGCGGTTATGTCAATTATGGACAAATCGATGTGGGTGTACTCGTGCCTGCTTTTGCCATTTTTGATGATGAGCTAAACCCCATGGATTTGTCCGAGCTGACCAAGCCACCCTATCGCCCTGCCACACCCCGCCCTGCATGGCTATGGACAGTGGGACAAGATGAACGCTTGGCTCTATCCAAAATCGTCGTCATCGAATACCAACCCGAAAGCGACCAATATCTCATCGCAGGCATTGCCTTAGATGGTTTGGTCGTTCTTGCCGATTTGCCCAAACAGGCTCATGGCGGACGAGTACGTTTAAAATAACCCATAGGCTATTATCCCCCCAATCTCACAATCATCTGTAACAATAGTTACAAAGAGTGGGTAAATGTAGGCAAAATCGGCTAAAATACACCCCGTCATTTTAATTAAATAACAATTTACCCCTTGCCAAAGTGAATAAATATTGGCAAGATATAGCCATGATTTTTTCGCCCTTATTTTTGGGTTTTTTATAAAAGACAATTTAAATACTATTTGACATAAGGCATGACCATGACCAAGCAAATCCTACTCATCGAAGACGACCCAGATTTGGCAGAGCTTATCAGCGACTATCTGTCCATGAACTATTATGAAGTTCATCACGCCCCCACCGCCCAAGAAGGGCTTGACCTACTAGAAGCCAAAGAGCGTGATATTAACCTTATCGTGCTTGACCTAATGCTCCCTGACATGGACGGCATGCAGGTCTGTCAAAAGGTGCGAGCCTCCAAGAATGTGATGATTAATAAAGTGCCAATCGTCATGCTCACCGCCAAGGGCGACACCACCGACCGTGTGCTGGGCTTAGAGATGGGGGCGGACGACTACATCGCCAAACCGTTCGAGCCCCGTGAACTGCTCGCTCGCATCCGTGCGGTGCTACGCCGTCATGAGACCCCCAACCAAGCCGACACCAATTCAGGCAGTCTGACCTTTGGGCGACTGACCGTATTCCCCGACAGTCATGAAGTGACCATTGATGATAAAATCGTCCGTCTGACCACGCACCAATTCCAGCTCCTGCACTACTTTGCCACCCATGCTGGCAAAGTGCTAAACCGTGAACAGCTCTGGCAAGCCATGCCGAACGATGACAGTTCCGAGAACATCGACCGTGCCATTGACGTGCATATCTCACGCCTTAGAGCCTTGATTGAAGACAATCCCCGTCAGCCCAAACGTATCATTACCGTGCGTGGCGTGGGTTATCAGTTCGCCACTGACCAAGTATAATCTTACCAAACATTCAATTCTTATGGGATTGGATGTTTATTTTTTATGGCGGTTTAGCAAATACACCAGCCAAACCAATACCCTGTTAGACTGCCATTTTATTTTAAATCCACCTGCTACTATCCATGCCCCACAGAAACAACCCACCGCCCAGCTTTGGTTTTCGCTCGCTGTTTGCACGGCTGTTTATCAGCGTGTTTTTGGCGATTATTGCCTTTGCCATTGCCATGATTTTGCTTGCCCAGCTTGTCCATAACAACTCCGACAGCATGAAATCCAAAGTCATCGCAGGGCAAATCGTGGGGCAAATCGACCCTTTTTTGGTCGAAGTCGATAAGCTAAGCAAAGACAATAACCGCTTGCAAGCCCGTTTTATCCTTGCCGTGGTCAAAAAAAGCTTTGATATTTTTGATGAAAGCCTAAACGCCAAAATCGGACTCTACGACCCCAGTCGCAGGCTTATTTTGCAGACCGAAGACACCGAACTGCCCGAACGTCTGCCTCCCACGCCGTCATGGCTTGCCGAGACGTTGCCCACCCTATCAGGCAAAGAGCCACATCATGTCATCTTAAAGACCAGCTCGGGTTACTCGGTGTGGTATGAGAGCCGAAAACCACCCAAGGAACGTCCGTTTTTGGGCATGTTTAACTTCTTTACTGGCACGTTTTTGCTCATTCTTATCATGACGGCGGTGCTGTGGGGCATTGCCCATAACATGACGTGGCGACTCAATCAGATGAGTCGCAAGATGGCAAAAATGGGTGATGGTGATTTTAGTGTGCGGGTCAATCAGACGGGCAATGATGAGATTGCCATGCTCGCCTATGGCTTTAACCAATCTGCCGAGAAGATAGAGCGACTCATCAATGCCAACAGCCTACTGCTCGCCCACGCCAGTCATGAGTTTAGAACGCCGATTACTCGCATTCGCTTGCAGATTGAGATGATGGACATGCTCACCCAAAAGCTCGACCCTGCCGACAAAGCCAAGTTTGACAAGCGTGCCAATGCCATCAATCGTGACTTAACAGGGCTTAATGATTTGGTTGAGAGCATTCTCTTGGTGAGTCGTCTGGACGCAGGTCATGCCCTACAAGCCAATGAAAGCGTGGATTTGGTAGAGCTTATCAAAAGCGAATGCCAACACTATACCGAAGCAACACTCTTTGCTGAGCCTGTGACGATGATGGCACAGCCCAAACTGCTGACGCATTTGGTGCGTAATCTCATCAATAACGCTCTCATTCATGGCACACCCCCTGTGGAAGTCTATGTCTATGGCTCGCCCAGTCTGGCAGAAGCAGGCTTTATCCCCAAAGCACTCATCGACCTTGGCAAAGACGATGACCACATGAACACGCCTGCCACTCATGACATCACAACCGCCCACGGCAGTGACCATGATGAGTTGGCAAGCCATCTTAATATCAATGATGACTTGCCAAAACAAACCGAACAAATAGACAATAAAGAAGATAGCGACAGCAAAGAGCAAACGCAAACCACCCAAGATACGCCATTAGAGAAGCATACCCGTGCCTTCTTTAAACTACTCTCTCGCAACAAAGACAAAGATGATGGCAAAAAAAGCCACTATGCCGTACTGGCAATCATCGACCAAGGCTCGGGCATTCCTGTGGATAAGCGTGAAGATATATTTAGTCCCTTTGTACGGCTCAAACAAGAGAAAAAAGGTTCAGGACTTGGGCTGTCGCTGGTCGCCCAAATTGCCGAAGCCCATGGCGGACATATTAGCACCGACACATGGCAGGGCAAAACTCGCTTTTTGGTGGTGTTGCCGATAAATCAGGATGGTTAATGCCAATCATATACACCCAAGAAGCTTTAAAATTACTACAAATACAATGATGTGTGGACGTAGGGGCGTGCTGAGCACGCCTTGTATAGTAATATCATCAAAGGGTGTGCTCAGCACACCCCTACAAACCCGTGGTAAATATCAAGTTGGTTGGGTGTAGCACCCCATATTCCATCGGGCGTGTTAAACTTTGGTATTTGCAATGAAAATGAGAAAAATCGCCCGTTTTTCAAGGAAAAAACTTGCTTGATAGTCATTCTATCAAGCAAGTTTTTGACGATGAAAAACAAGATTTAGCCATTTTTCATGCAAAAATTGATTGAAACTGTTAAACTTTCATCTTATTTTATAAGAATGTTATCAATGGTAGGCACGCCCTAACAACCCCATGAAAAAATCCAATCAAACACCCCGTTTATACCGCCTAATCTTCGCCCAAAACATGAGACAACTTCGGCGTATCAAAGAGTTTTCCCAAGAAGAGCTGGCATTTCAGGCAGGCATCAGCAAAACTTATGTCTGTGAGATTGAAAATGGTGGACGGGCGGTATCCATTGACCTGATGGGACAGATTGCCGACGCCTTAGAAGCTCCGCTGGATAAATTACTCATAGAGCAAGACCCAACAAAGATGTTTTAAGTAAACGCTTTTGAAAAATATTCAAGCATAAAAAATCGCCCGACATGACTGTGGGCGATTTTGTGGTATTTATCATCAAACCAAAACATTAACTCTCACGTCTGTAAGGACGTTCACGCACCCATTTGGTGGCGATAAATTTCACACCTGCAATGACAGGCACGCCTGCATGCAAGGTCAGTTTGTCTACATCCCCCTGCTCGTCTACATCAGCAAAGAACACCGCACCACCCTTTTTGGGCTTGACTTCCATACCCACACTGGGAAATGACGTTCCGCCCCCTGCCTGCACATCCGACAGATACATCACACAAGTGCCGACACGCTGTCCGCCTACTTCCAAATGCTTGCGACCGCCCACGCTGTCACCAAAATAATCAAAATGTGGACGGTATTCTCCGCCTTTTTGATAACGCAGTACCTGCAAACCCTCGCCATTTTCCACCGGTCAATTTAGCAGGGTCGCCAATCGTCTCTCCACGCGGTCAATGACCTCAAACTCACCCAAAGTGAACTGGGCGTTATCACTACTGCGGTGAGCATGCAGACGTGAATTACCAGTCTTTTCATCAACAACCTTACCACGCTCCAACCTACCATCCGCCAATGCAATCAGCTCATCGCACTCCGCCTGTGTGAGCAGGTTGTCAAACACTACCACTCGGGGCGATTTTAGAGTACAAACCACCTGCACGACATGCCCATCAATATCAACAAAATTCTCATCATCATTGGTGATATTTGGACGCACGGCAGGCAGATACTTGCTTGGCAATTTTTTATTGCCCGCCAAAACTTTGGCGATGCTGGCAGGGCTACACCCCCGCTCAATGTTAGTCTCTATCCACGCTCTCCAACTATCATCAAGTGTCAAGCTCAATGCCAGTAAGTCTTCATGAGTTAATGATGAAAAGGCAGATGATGTCATATGAATACTCCTATTTGTGCAACTTATTATCAAAAAAACCGTTCACCTTAGGGCAAGCGGTTTTTGTCATGACATCACAGGGTGCGCGCCACTTCGTGAATCTCAAAGACTTCAATCTTATCGCCAGTAGCGACTTCATAGCCTTTGACTGCCAGACCACACTCCATGCCTGCCTTAACCTCGTTCACATCGTCTTTGTAGCGACGCAAGGATTGGAGCTGTCCTGTAAAGATGACTTTATCATCACGCAGAACACGGATGGGCTTGTTACGATAAATCGTGCCTTCTTGTACCATACAGCCTGCCGCCGCCCCGAACTTGCTAGAACGGAACACTTCACGCACCTCGGCAATACCCAAGATTTTCTCACGGTGCTCAGGGGCAAGCATGCCACTCATCGCTGCTTTGACATCGTCAATCAAGCCATAAATCACGCTATAATAACGAATGTCAAGCCCCGCTTCATCTGCTTTACGCTTGCCGGCATTGTCAGCACGCACGTTAAAGCCCAGCAGAACCGCCTCACTAGACTCCGCCAAGATGACATCAGACTCAGTGATGGCACCCACGCCCGAGCTAATCACACGCACTTTGACTTCATCGGTTGATAGCTCATCTAACGCACTAAGCAGGGCTTCTAGCGAACCACGCACGTCTGTTTTTAGGATAAGATTTAGGGTTTTTGCCTCACTGCCCATGTTGGCAAACATGTTTTCTAGACGCATTTTGTTTTGGCGCTCAAGCAAACGTTCACGCTCACGAGCGATACGAAAATCCGCCACTTCACGGGCTTTTTTCTCATCAGAGACCACCAAGAACTCAGAACCTGCCATCGGAGCATCAGGCAAACCCAAAATCTCCACAGGAATAGAAGGCCCTGCCGACTTGATACGCTCACCATTCTCATCGGTCATGGCACGCACTTTGCCATAAAACTCGCCTGCCAATACAAGGTCGCCTTGTTTTAGCGTGCCTTTTTTGACCAGTAGGCTTGCCACCGCACCACGCCCTTTGTCTAGGCGAGATTCGATGACCACGCCTTGGGCAGCACCATCCACAGGGGCGGTCAGCTCCATGATTTCGGCTTGGATACTGATGGTCTCTAACAGCTCATCAATACCCATGCCTGTTTTGGCAGAGACCTTGACCAGTGACGTATCCCCACCCCAAGCGTCCGTAATGATTTCTTTGACTGACAGCTCATTTAGCACACGCTCTGGGTCAGTGGTGTCTTTATCCATCTTGTTCATGGCGATGATGATTGGCGTACCAGCCGCTCGTGCATGGTCGATGGCTTCTTCGGTCTGTGGCATAACCCCGTCATCCGCCGCCACCACGATGACCACGATGTCGGTCGCCTGAGCCCCACGTGAACGCATGGCAGTAAAGGCAGCGTGACCAGGGGTATCAAGGAAAGTAATCACGCCACGGTCAGTCTCAACATGGTACGCCCCGATGTGCTGGGTAATACCACCAGCTTCACCGCTTGCCACTTTGGTTTCACGGATCTTATCCAGTAGTGATGTCTTACCATGGTCAACGTGACCCATGATGGTAACGACAGGCGGACGGGTTTGGACGTTGCCTTGTTTCTCGGTGGCAGCCTCTTGTAGGTCGTCTTCTAGCTGGGTGTCAGACACAGCGATGAAGTTATGCCCAAACTCTTCGATGACAAGGGCGGCGGTGGTTTGGTCGATGACATCGCCCTCACGCACCATCTCGCCCATTTTCATGAGCGACTTGATGACTTCACGCACTTTGACCGCCATTTTTTGGGCAAGGTCAGACACGACAATCTCTTCGCCCACTTCAACATTATGGATGATTTTTTCCACAGGCATCTCAAACTTATGTTTGCTTGCTTGTGATGATTTTAGACCACGTGACTTAGGTCTGATTTCAAGCTCTTCTTTACCTTTTTTCTTACCGCCTTTGGCACGGCTTGATGTACTGCTGGTACCACGCTTAATCTCACGACGCTCTTTTTCAAAAGACTCTTCTAATGCCGCTCCGACCAGACCTGCTGCCAATGGCTCATCTTTACGCACGACCGCACTTGGCACCTCGTCTTTTTCACTATAACGATTTGCCATTTGTTTCATCTGCTCCAAAGTGCGATTTTGGGCGTCAATGGCAGCACGGCGACGGTTTTCCGCTTCTATCTCACGCAGTTTTTGCTCTTCGGCTTCACGGGCAAGGCGAGCTTGACGCTCTTCTTCGGTCTCGCTCTTGGCAGGTTTGGCAGGTTGTTTTTTGGCTTTGTCTGTCTTGGTCTCTTTTTTGTCAGATTTTACGTCACTCTTGGCAGCTGTGCCTTTTTTGACCACAGATGAGCTGACCACGCTGTCGTCTTTATCGGCTTCATCTTTTTTGGCTTTTTTGACAATCACAGACGCACTGGGCTTACTCTCGCCACCATTTGCACTGCCCGAGTTGGCGCGCATGGCAGCCAATGTCGCCTCTTGGCGCATGGCAGCTTCTTGTTTGGCACGCTCTTCGTTTTGTTTGGCTTCTAGGGCGGCAATCGCTTTGGCTTGTTCGGCTTCACGCTCTGCTTGGGCTTTGGCTTTTTCGGCAGCTAAGTCAGGTTTTTGGATGTCAAACTGCTTTTTCTTGGCACGCACGACATTGATGTTTTGGGCTTTGCCGGTGGTGGTGGTGATTTTTTTGGTGGTGGTGATTTTTTGAGTCATGCCAATGCGAGTTTTTTGGGCTTGACCATGACTTTGTTTTAAAAACGCCACTAACGTCGCCTGCTCATCGGTTGAGACAGAATCATCTTCGCCACGAGTGGGCAGACCTGCGTCTTTTAGTTGTTTTAAAAGCACGTCAGTGGTAATGTTAGAATCTTTTGCTAATTCTTTTACGGTTTTTGTTGCCATTGGTTTACCTAAATTTGTTTGGTTATCTGAAGAATGATTTTATCATAAAATGATGAATTTGGTGAAAATGGATGGGCAGGATGAGTCTTGTTCATCCCCATTTTACCCTCCATTTTTACAAGTTGCCAAATTCTCACCAACCAAATTTGGCAACGTCCTTACGTACTCATGACAGTACGCCCCATGACGCACGCATGGTTATTCAAACCATGACTGACGTGCTGCCATAATCAGCTTGCCCGCCAGCTCACTGCCCATGCCTTCGATGTCTTCGATGTCAAACACCGCTTGTTCGGCTAGGTCGTCAAGGGTAATGATGTCACGCTCCGCCAATTTATAAGCAATGGCAGGGGTCATCTCTTCTAGGGCAAGTAGCTCGCCACTAGGTTCTTTGATGTTTTGCTGTTTGATAAGTTCATCATTGATGATAACTTCTTTGGCACGATCTTGGATGGCACCGATGGTCTCATCATCAAGCCCGTCAATGTCATAGAAAGTCTCAGCAGGCACATAAGCCACTTCTTCGATGGTGGTAAAACCAATCTCCGCCAACGCTTCCGCCAAATCTCTATCCACTTCCAAACGCTCGTAGAACAGCGTGATAATCGCCTCAGACTCGCTTTTTTGGCGTTCTAGGTATTCAGATTCTAGCATCATGTTAAGCTTATAGCCGGTCAAATCAGACGCCAGACGCACGTTTTGACCTTGTGAGCCGATGGCACGAGCCAACTGGTCGTTCGCCCCAAAGATGATGTCGGCAGTTTGGTTATCTTCATCTAGCACGATACTAGACACATCCGCAGGCTCCAATGAGCTGATGATGTACTGGGCAGGGTCATCGCTCCACACCACGACATCGATACGCTCGCCATCTAGCTCTTGTTGCACCGCTTGGATACGAGTGCCACGCATGCCGATACACGCCCCCACAGGGTCGATACGGCTGTCGCCTGTTTTTACCGAGATTTTGGCACGCAAACCAGGCAGACGAGCCACATCACGAATCTCAATAATCCCTTCGCTAATCTCAGGGACTTCTTTGGTCATCAAGGCAACAAGCATCTCATTGCTCGTACGAGATAGCACGAGCTGACTGCCACGCCCATCACGATTGACCTTGGCAAGTAGTGCCGTCACACGGCTCTTAGGGCGTAGCATTTCACGGGGCAAGGTTTGGTCTTTGGCAAGATAACCCTCCGCCCCGTCGCCTAAGTCAATGACATAACCATCACGGCTTGCTTTTTTGACTTCGCCCGTGATAAGCTCGCCCACACGAGCTTCAAAAGCATCGGCAATCAAGGCACGCTCGGCTTCACGGATTTTTTGGATGATGACCTGCTTGGCTTGGGTAGCGGCAATACGCCCAAACTCAATGGACTCAATCTGCTCTTCGATGATGTCGCCAATTTGGTATTCGTTTTCGTCCAAATCGCTAATCGCCTTTTGGCAAGCAGGCATCTCATGGTCTTCATCTGCCACCACCGTCCAGTAGCGATAAGTGTCATAATCGCCTGTCTTACGGTCAATGGCAACACGGATTGCCACTTCTGGCTGTTCGGTATAGACTTTTTTTTTGGTTGAAAAAACAAGTGCTTGTTCAATCGCCCCAAAAATATCATCAGGGTCAAGCCCTTTTTCATTACTGACGGTCTCAACAACGGTCAAAATCTCACGGCTCATCTTATCTACCTTTTTGGTTAAATTTTAGTCTTGATAAATCAAATTGGCTTTATCCACATTATCAAAAGCGATGTCAAATTCTAGTTTATCTTCGGTGACCACATTCATGCTCGTCTCACTCGCACTCACCAGACGACCGACGACCTTACGGCGTTTGGTGTCGCCTTGTCCGATGGCGTGAATCAGACGCAAACTGACGGTCTCTCCCACAAACATCGCCACCTGCTTGGGGGTAAACAGCGGACGGTCAAAGCCAGGGCTTGACACTTCTAGCACATACTCGCCTGCGATGGGGTCATGCACTTCTAGTACGCCTGAGACTTGGTGATTGACCGCTGAGCAGTCCTCGATGGTGATATGCTCACCACGCTCACGGGCATCGGCATTGACTTCAATATAAATACGGAGCAGTGATTTACGCCCTTGGGGCATAAACTCAATCCCCCAAAGCTCTACGCCACAAGCGGACACCGCAGGGGCAATCATTTGGGTAAGTTCAGCAATCTTGCTAGATGGTTTCATTTTGGCTTGGTTAATCCTATGTTAAAGCACAAATTAAAAATCAAAAAGAGTTAGGGCGTGTTGAACATTGATAACATTTTATTGGAGTTTGATAAAATTTGATGGTTTAGCCTATTTTTGCATGAAAAATGGCTAAATCTTGTTTTTCATCGTCAAAAACTTGTCTGATAGAATGACTATCAGCCTGCATTTTTCCTTGAAAAACGGGCGATTTTTCTCATTTTTCATGGCAAATACCAATATTCAACACACCCTAAGCGGTTTGGCAAATTGCAAATACAAAAAAACCCACAAAACACGTTGGTGGGCTAAAATCATTGCTCGCCGACATCTTAACCATGTTTACTTTATCAATTTAAAAATCTGATGATAAACTTTATGGAAAAGATACCTTATTTTCACAATTTTAAAAATAATTTTAAATTTAAATAAGGATTTAAAAAGTGGTAGCGGGGGCTGGATTTGAACCAACGACCTTCGGGTTATGAGCCCGACGAGCTACCAGACTGCTCCACCCCGCATCAATTTAGAACGCTATTATAACATGGTTTTTGGTATTGTCAAGCAAAAATTTAAGTTTTTTGATTTGATAAATTTTTGACATAAAAAAATCTAGTAAAACTAGACTAGTTGGTGCGAACGGAGGGACTTGAACCCTCACGCCGTGAAGCACTACCCCCTCAAGATAGCGTGTCTACCAATTCCACCACGTTCGCAAGTGGTGTGCATTATATCCGAAGCCATCGCCATTTTCAAGCATTTTTTGCAAAAGATAGGGGTATATCTCGCCCAAAATGCACCTCGACGGTAAGTTTTGGCACATCCCCCAACACGTCTTGGCACACGTTCATGATATGCTCGGCAGTGAGCCATTCTACCGTACTGCCCTCTTGGGTGGCATCCTTAACCAGAAGAGCCGACCCCAGTATCGCCACACGTCTTAGCCCTTTGTATCGCATGAGTTCATAAATGTGTGGTTTTAGGGCGGTCAAGGAGTGTTTGAGCATTCGCACGCTGATGGGTTGTTCGGGGAATTTTTGGACGACAAGACTACCAACATACTCCGCTCCACCCGTCTGTACGCCAAGCCCCGTGGTTTGCTTAGAGATGCGAAACACCATCGCATCGCCCAGCGACAGCTCGCCCCCGATTGCCTTTTTTTGGTAATGCTCGTAGTTGTCGGCATACAAGCCTTTGCACCGTGCGATGACAGGGTGAGCAATGTTACCGTCTGTGCTAACAGGCATGATGAGCATCTGAGCCCTGGACTGCAAAAACGGCTCATGACTGGCAAAAATCACAACGCACCGCCCGATACAGGGTAAGCCTGCTCGCTGTCAGGATTTTCATTATCGCTTTTTTCATCAGCAGACGGCTTGGTATTGTCATGCTCATCGACTAGGGCGTCATGAATGATAAAGGGGCTAATGTTACATAATTGGCACATAATTTTTCACATATAGATGAAGAACTTTAAAATTACCACAAATTTATGATGTGTAGTATCATCAAGGGCGTGTGCAACACGCCCCTACAAAGCCTGTGGTAAATATTAAGTTTGTTAGGTATAAATATCAATAAACCCTACTTATTATAATGCCAAACACCAAAAATACCAATGCCCACCCACAATAATGATATAATGCCTTTTTATGATACCCAACAAAATAGGCAATCATGACCCACCAGTTATCCAAATCCGAGCAAACCCAAACGCCCATCACCCTACACATCACCGCCCTAACCCATGACGGACGTGGCATCGCAACCTATGACGACACGCATGGCGACAAATCGGGCAAAAAAGTCTTCATAAGCCACACCCTACCCACCGAGACGGTAACGGCACATCTTACCAAATCCAAAAAAAGCTATGATGAAGCCGACTGCTCGGGCGTTCTGACCCCAAGCCCTCACCGCACCGCTCCCATTTGTCCGCATTTTGGGGTGTGTGGCGGTTGCACCCTGCAACATTTTAACGTGGACGAGCAGATTCGGCACAAACAGTCCGTCCTACAAAACCACCTTACCAAATCAGGCATTACCCCTGCCACGTGGCTGCCGCCAATCGTGGGCGACAGAACGCATTATCGCACCAAAGCTCGTCTGGGCGTGCGTTATCTACCCAAGACAGGCAGGCTCATTGTGGGCTTTCGTGAGCGAGCGAGCAATTTTTTGACAGACATTGACACTTGTCCGATTTTGGATCAGCGTGTGGGTGATAAGTCAGATGACTTAAAACACCTTTTAAAAACGCTAAAAGTCAAGGACAGCATTACCCACCTAGAAATCGCCGTGGGCGAGAGTGTGGACAAAGAAATGGGCAACTTGCCAAGCGTGGCTCTTATCATTCGCCACACCAAGCCAATCAACAAAGCCGACACCGCCACACTTATCCATTTTGGCAAATTGGTAAATTGGCAAATCTATTTACAGCCCAAAGGGGTAGATAGCATTTATCGTATTGACAGCACCGACAAGGCGATACTGCCCATGAGCCACACCACACCTCCGACAGGCGGATTGTTTTATCATTTGCCTGAATTTAATTTGACCTTACAAAGTAGTCCTACCGACTTTACGCAGGTTAATTTATCCGTCAATCGGCAAATGGTAAATCTTGCCTGTCGGCTCCTTGATTTAAAACAAGGCGAGCGGGTGCTGGATTTGTTTTGTGGACTGGGTAACTTTTCGCTGGCTCTTGCCAAATGCGTGGGGGATATGGGCAAGGTCATTGGCGTGGAGGGTAGTCGTGATATGGTCATGCGTGCCAAGATGAATGCCAAAGACAATGGACTTGGTAACACCAACTTTTTTGTTCAAGACCTAACCCAAGATTTCTCAGGCAAGCCGTGGGTAGGACAGGTGGATGCCCTACTCATCGACCCGCCACGCACAGGGGCGTGGGAGGTTATGGATTATCTGGGGCGATTTAACGCCCGACGTATCGTCTATGTCTCATGCGACCCTGCCACGCTCGCCCGAGATAGCGTCCGCCTTGCCGAGCGGGGCTATCGGGCGACTCATGCAGGGGTCATGGATATGTTTTGTCATACGGGGCATGTTGAGAGTATTGTGCGGTTTGAAAAGGCGGTCTAAACCCATTAAAACAACAAACCCATCATCTATCAGATGATGGGTTTTGAGTGTGGTACATGCTAATTATTTGCCTAGCTTTTGGCTAATCTCACGCAGTAGCAATACTTCTTCTGATGGCTCGGCAGGAGCTTCTGGCTCTGCTTCGGCTTGTCTACGCATTTTGTTCATGCCTTTAACAAGCATAAATACAATGAACGCCAAAATGATAAAATTAATCAAAATCGTGATAAAGTTACCATACGCCAGTACAGGTACGCCCGCTTCTTTTAGGGCAGCATAAGTCATTGCTGTACCCTCTGGCACTTTACCAAGCACAACAAACATATTGCTAAAGTCAAGCTGACCACCCATAATCGCAGAAATTACAGGCATAATCACATCATCAACCAACGACGTGGTAACCTTACCAAACGCAACACCGATGATGACACCAACCGCCAAGTCCATCACGTTGCCCTTGACAGCAAATTCTTTAAATTCTTAGATAATACTCATAATAATCTCAACACTTAAAGAATATAAAAAAATAATTCTCATTCTCATATTCTAAAAAAATTTAGGGCAATATGCAAAGACTTGCCCCAAATCAACAAATTGACGGATAAGATACCATTTATTTTTAAAACATCTATTTAGAATATTTAAATAATGACATCATTTTTGTCAATTAAGCATCCTTTTTGCGACCAAAACGCTTACGGTCATTTTCGGTCAGATACTTTTTGCGGATACGAATAGATTTTGGGGTAACTTCCACAAGCTCATCATCTTCGATAAATTCAAGTGCCTGCTCCAAGCTGTACTCCAACGCAGGGGTCAAAATAATGGCATCGTCCGAGCCTGACGCACGGATATTGGTGAGCTGTTTGGCTTTGGTTGGGTTTACCACCATGTCATCGCCACGAGAGTTGATACCCACAATCATGCCTTCATAGACTTCAAGCTGTGGTTTGGCAAACAGTCGCCCACGCTCCTGCAAGCCAAACAAAGCATAACCTAGGCAAGTACCTGTTACCATAGAAATCAGTACGCCATTTTGACGTTTGGCAACCGCACCCTCTTTCATCTCACCATAATGACTAAAACTTGATGTCATGATACCCGTGCCAGATGTCATGGTCAAGAACTCCGAGCGAAAACCGATAAGCCCACGAGATGGCACGGTCGCCTCGATACGGATACGACCTTTACCGTCCACCTCCATGTTGGTCAGTTCGCCTTTGCGGTTACCCATCTGTTCCATGACCGCCCCTTGATGTTGCTCTTCGACATCAAAGGTTACATTCTCATATGGCTCACACATCACGCCATCAATCTCTTTGATGATAACCTCCGGGCGAGACACACCAAGCTCAAAGCCCTCACGTCTCATGTTCTCAATCAAGACAGATAAATGTAGCTCACCACGACCCGACACCTTAAAGCGGTCTGGACTATCGGTGTCTTCAACACGAAGTGCCACGTTGTGAATAAGTTCACGGTCTAGGCGTTCACGAATGTTACGGGACGTGACAAATTTACCCTCACGCCCTGCAAATGGACTGTCATTGACTTGGAACGTCATCGATACGGTCGGCTCATCTACCGACAACGCAGGCAAGGCTTCGACTTCTTTGGGGTCGCAAATGGTGTCCGAGATATTAAGGTTGTCAATACCTGTCACGCAGACGATGTCGCCAGCTTGGGCAGACTCCACGTCCACACGCTCAAGCCCGTGATAGCCCATGATTTTTAGGATGCGACCGTTACGTTTGTTGCCGTCTTTATCCACGACCACCACAGGTGTGTTGGTCTTGATAGAGCCACGCTGAATACGCCCCACGCCAATCACGCCAACAAAGCTGTTATAGTCAAGGCTTGAAATTTGCATTTGGAATGCACCGTCCACGTCCACTTTTGGTGGTTCAACGATATCCACAATGGTCTCAAACAATGGCGTCATGTCAGGAGCAAGCTCATCAGGCGACAGCCCTGCAATGCCGTTAATGCCTGAGGCATAAACGATGGGAAAATCAAGCTGTTCGTCTGTACCGCCTAGATTATCAAACAAATCAAACACTTGGTCGATTACCCAATCGGCACGGGCAGCAGGTTTGTCGATTTTATTGATAATCACAATCGGCTTTAAACCACGGGCAAATGCCTTTTGGGTAACAAAGCGAGTCTGTGGCATGGGGCCTTCTTGGCTATCTACAAGCAGTAGCACACAGTCCACCATAGATAACACACGCTCCACCTCACCACCAAAGTCGGCGTGTCCGGGGGTGTCCACGATGTTAATGCGGTATTCGGTGTTGGTGCGTTTGTCCATCCATTTGATGGCGGTGTTTTTGGCAAGAATGGTAATACCACGCTCACTTTCTAGGGCGTTTGAGTCCATGACTCGTTCAATCTCGCCCGCTCGCTCGCCCAAGGCGCCTGATTGTTGTAAAAGTTTATCAACCAAGGTTGTTTTACCGTGGTCAACGTGGGCAATAATGGCAATATTGCGTAGATGTTGGATATTGTTTGACATAAAATCTCAAATTTTAAATAAAAATAGGGGTGCAAATTAAGAACTTACACAAAAGCTGTCTATTATAGCATGGATTTGACCAATAATAATATAAAATGCCAAGTTTTAGAAAATAAAAACCCCCCTGTCTGAACCACACCCCAAAGCTCGCCACTCACACTAACCTTTGGGGTGCTTTCTATGGCAAAATACACAACCGACTTTAAACTGTCTGTGATTGGGTATTATCTTAATCATCATGGCTACAAACAAACCGCCAAACACTTTAATCTAAACCACAAAACCGTAGAGCTATGGGTTAAACTCTATCAAGCACATGGCATTGATGGCATAAAAAGACGACACACAAAGGCTGTCTATGACACCACCTTTAAACTTGACGCAATCAAACAACTTCAACAAGGCAAATCGCTTACACAACTTGCCATAGAGCTTAATCTGCCACAACCTTCTTTACTGTCAAGTTGGTTAAAGTCCTACCAAGCCTTTGGTATAATGGGACTCACCCCCAAACCCAAAGGCAAAAAAGCAATGTCAAACAAACACAACGCTAATAAAACCAAATCAACTTGGAAAACCAAACAAGACCACGAAAAAAGTGTGGATGATTTGCTTGATGAACTTGCCTATCTTAGAGCAGAGAATGACTACCTAAAAAAGCCAGATGCCTTAATTCGTCAAAAGGAACAATCAGCACAAACAAAGAACAAGTCCTGATCATCCAAGAATTAAGGCATAAGCACAAACTTGCTGACTTATTGGCAGTGTCAAACTTGCCAAGAAGTGTGTTTTATTACCACATTCATCAAAGCAAAAAACCTGACAAAGACTTGTCTTTAAAAGAACACATTAACCACATCTACCACCATCACAAAGGCAGGTATGGCTATCGTAGGATTACATCAGAGCTTAACAATCAGCTTGCCCAAAAAGGCATGGTCATTAATCATAAACGAGTGCAACGACTGATGGCTAAACTTGGACTCAAAGCATTGGTTCGTCGTCAACGTAAGTTTAATACTTACAAAGGCACAATGGGTCATATTGCTGGCAATGTATTAAACCGCAATTTTAAAGCAGACAAACCCAATCAAAAGTGGGCAACAGACATCACTGAGTTTAAAGTACAAGACAGAGAAAAAGATGGCAGTGTCATTCAAAGAAAACTCTACCTATCACCCATCATCGACTTGTTTAATGGTGAGATTGTCAGTTATACGATGAAGGACAGACCAACGTATGAGTTGGTCAAAGAGATGTTAGATAATGCCCTATCCAAGCTAAGCCAAGAAAAGATGGATGACAAACCTATCATTCATTCAGACCAAGGCTGGCACTATCAAATGCACCAGTATCAACAAACCCTAAAAGAACAAGGCTTAACCCAAAGCATGTCAAGAAAAGGCAATTGTTTGGATAATGCTGTGATAGAGAGGCTCGAAGGTACATTAAAAGAAGAGATATTTTATGAGACAACCACATTTACATCAACAGATGAACTCAAACAAGTGATTGATGAGTACATACACTACTACAATCATGATAGAATAAAGAGCAAATTAAAAGGACTAAGTCCTGTTAAGTACAGAAACTTAGTCCAATTAGGGTTAATACAACCACTTGCAACAACCTAACCTTTAATCTTATGTCTAAGATTTGGGGGTCGGTTCAGAATTACTTTGGATGGTTTTTGAATAATCAGAAGATTATTTGGTTTCTACAACGTTAGTTACCTTGTTACCTTGGATAACTGCATAAACACGGCGGTTAAGTGCTTTGTTTTCAGCAGTATCGTTAGGTGCTACAGGACGGTCAAAGCCATAACCTACCGCAGAGATACGGTTAGGAGCGATACCGAACTCGTTAGATAGCATAGACTTCACAGCGTTTGCACGAGCTTCAGATAGGCGTTGGTTGTACTTAGCACTTGAACGCTTGCTGTCTTTAGAAGCGTGACCTTCGATGGCAGCAGTTGCGTTCGGGAACTCACGCATCTTGTCAGCAACTTTAGCAACCTCTTCACGGAACTGTGGTTTGATGTTTGACTTGTCACGGTCAAAGAATACACGAAGTTCCATGCGTAGGTCTTCTTGTACCGCAGTCTCAACTGGGCAACCATTAGCGTCAACCACAACGTTGCGTGGAGTATCTGGGCATAGGTCTAGATGGTCAGCAACACCATCACCATCGCTGTCAATGAACTGCTCTTCAACAACTTGTACAGGTTGAACCACTGGCTCAATAATAGGAGCAACAGCAACTGGAGCAACAGCAACTGCAGGAGCCAGACGACCACCTAGAGTCACTTCAAGACCTGCTAGGGCTTGACCTTCCCACCATGCGTTGTCAAAGTTGTGAACGGCACGAGCTTCACCACGTAGAGCTAGAGCATCGTTGATTAGGTAACGAGCACCTAGACCTAGGTTACCGATGGTGTCTTTTGATTCAGCAACTTCAGAGCCAGCGTTTACAGTACCTGAAATACCAGTTTGAGTGGTTTCACCTGCACTGGTATTATAAGCTTGGCGATTTTCCATGGTGGTCTTAACTTGACCAGCACCCACCAATACATAAGGCTTGAATCTGTTATTAGTGTAGCCAGTAAACTGTTCGGTACCGATTAGGAAGTTACCAGAAATGGTTTCTCTTTCTGCATCAAAACGGTTGATACCAGCTCTTGCAGAGGCTTCTGACGCTTCACCGTTGGTGTTAGAAACACCATACTCCACTTGGAATTGAGTAGATGGGGTTAGTTCCACACCTAGAGCAAGACCAGTGTATAAACCGCCTTCTTGGGCAACGCCACCATTGGTCACTTTACCAGCACGACCATCAATAGATTTGCCGTCAGCGTTAACATATAGATCTTTACCAGTTTTGAATACTTCACGTTGTTTGTCGTGAGCCTCATCAGGATGGTTGTAACCAACAAGTGGGGTTACAGTAACGCCAGCAGATGCGGCGGTAGCAGCAGTGGCAACCAGTGCCAAAGCGATTTTATTAAGTTTCATAAATTCCTCCAAAGGATGGTTTCGATTAAAGTCAAACACACTAGACTATCACTGTCTATTCTAACATTAAGCTGAAATATTTTTCAATAAAAATCTATAAAAATAAGCCAACTTTCTGACAGATAGCCATAGCTTAACGGCAAAATAAGAATTTGACAACCTTTTTTTGATAAAAAATACAGTTTATTACATAAAAGTTGCCATTTTTTACAATAAAGCAGATATTTTTAGTGATAAATGGCATCAAGCTTTACAACCAAAAGCTTGTTTCATATCCTGCACAGCCCTACCCAAGCCCACAAATACACCATCGGCAATAATACTATGCCCAATGTTTAATTCATGAATGCCGTCAATCTGAGCAATGGGGGCGACATTATCCACCGTTAAGCCATGCCCTGCATTGACCAAAAAGCTCGGGTGTTTAGACAAAGCAAATGCTACGCCTTTTTTGACACGGTCTAGCTCATGGGCGATTTTGTCTTGGTTATTTTCAAGGCAACGCTCGGCATACGCCCCTGTGTGAATCTCAATAGCATCCGCCCCAAGCTCTATCGCTCTGTCAATCTGGGCGGTATCGGGGTCTATAAAGAGCGATACTTTGATGCCGACATTTTGCAGGTCTTTGATGAAGTTAGGTAATTTATCATTATTGATGACATCAAGCCCACCTTCGGTCGTCACCTCTTGGCGTTTTTCGGGGACAAGGCACACCCACTGGGGGCGGACATCGCAGGCAATGGCAAGCATCTCATCGGTTACCGCCATTTCTAGGTTCATTGGAATGCCAATCGCTTTTTTCATGGCATAGACGTCAGCGTCCTTGATATGACGGCGGTCTTCACGCAAATGCAGGGTAATGCCGTCCGCCCCTGCTTGCTCACACACCACCGCCCCTTTGACAGGACACGGATAATCCACGCCACGAGCGTTACGAAGTGTGGCGATGTGGTCAATATTAACACCAAGTCGGGGGGTTTTCATGGTTTTTCCTTAATATCTCGCATATGTTAGGGCTTGCCATCTGCTGGCATGGTCGGCTCTTGGCTGTTGTCAAAAAGCGTTTGCTCAAGCTCGGGCAGTGCCGTTTTCATGAGACTACCGACATACATCTGTGGCTCTGATGGCATAAAGCCCATGAGTGCTTCTAGCTCGCCCACCCGCTTTTTGGTGTAGGCGTAGGCGTTATCAAAAGTGTTTTTATCGCCACGCAAGCCTTCGGCAAAAAACGCCCGCCCAAAATAACTCAAATCGGCGTTATGACCGCACCCGAAAGACGCTCTATCGGCAGCCGATGCGGTAATGATGAGCGTGGTCGGTGATGCCAAACTCTCAATAAACGCACCCGAGTAGCACGATGAGATGACAATCACCCGCCAACGAATGCCCGATGCGTCAAGCGTCTCTTTGAGCCACACAGGGTCAATGTCATCCAAATCCAGTGGCGGATTATCCAGCACCAAATCCCCCAAAATCTGACCGCTCTCATCCACCGCCCCGTGTGAGCTTAACGTCAAAAACAGCACGTCTTCATCGGCATTCATCTGTTTGCCGATGGTTTGGAGCGTCTCGTGAATACTGGTCTTAGTGGCGATGGGGTCAGACTGCCATGTATTTGGGTTATTGATGAGTGCAATTGATTTGCCCTTTGTGCCAAAACGCACATCAAACAGCTGTTTTGCCTGCTCTATCTCATTGGTAAAGACATCCAACTCGCTATATCCTGCCACACCCATAAAGTACCAGTCGGTCTCGCCCGTCTCCGACTTTTCAATGTTCGCCAAATGGTCTGCCAAAATCATCGGCTGGGCATAAAAGGCAGTCTCGCTGATGGTCGGGTTTTGGTTTTTTACCTTAAAAATGGGTTGGTCTGCCACGTTTTTTTGCCACACCACCAACAGGGCAATTGCCCCCATCATCATGATGACTCGCTCCCACCACTGCCAGTGCAAACGCTTGGCGAAAATCAGTAGCAGTGCTGCCGTCTGCCACACAAACAGTGCCACGAACAAATCGGGCAAAATGCGATACATCCAATTTGGTAGCCAGTTTTGCAAGCTCAAAAACTGCATGCCACTTTGCACCAAAATCAGTAGTGTATCTGCCACTAGCCACAAAATCACAGGCACAAACAGCAGTGAGTAGTTAAGCGTACGCTTGGCAAGCAAAATCCCTGCAATGAGCATGATGGTCGGCCAAATCAAGTAGCTAATCAGCCCCTGCTCGTTAAAGTCGCTACCAAAATTTGCCGTCAGCCACGCCAATAAGATATTGACCGCCAACGCCAACAGAGCAAACAGCACAAACTGCCCAAACGTGGGCTTGACCCAGTTAAAGGCACGCACCGACCCCACCAACATCCACAAGGCAGCGACGATGTTGGCGGCAAAGTTTAGGGAAAATCTTGGCAGGGATTGTATTTTTAGGGATTCTAGTGACAAATGGCGACTCTTTATCGATATAGAACAAAAAGTTAAATTGGTTTATTTTCGCAAAAATTTACGGTTGTGGCAAGTGGTTTTATAAAAATTTGGTGCATTACTGTTTATCAATGACGAAATGACTGACGTTCATTCGTTAAATCAGCAGAGTTTATTTTTAGAAAAAGTTATACACCCAAGAAACTTTAAAATTACTACAAATACAATGATGTGTGGACGTAGGGGCGTGCTGAGCACGCCTTGTATAGTAATATCATCAAAGGGTGTGCAGAGCCAACCCCTACAAACCCGTGATAAATATCAAGTTGGTTGAGTGTACTTGCTCAAAAACCATAAATTTTTTGTGGATTTTTTAAAAACTTAACCGCCAAAGCGGATAAATATGTTAGAATATTACCCCTATCTTGGTTTGTGTTGATTGGTTGGCACTGGGGCATTTTCCCTTTGTCCAAATTTATCAATAAATACACCATTAACCAAGGGTGAATTTACACCTTTCTACCTTTAACACCTTTTATAAAAGAGATGACATGGTCAGTATCTACCTGCTCATTCCACTAAGTCTTATGTTGTTCGTTGTGGCGATTTGGGCGATTGTGTATGCGGTCAAATCCAACCAGTTTGAAGACTTAGACAACGCCCCCGACCAAATCATCTTAGACGACCGTCAAGCCCGCCGTGACACCCTAAATCACGCTCGCCAGGCAAACCAAAATAACCAACACCACAAGGATAACGCATGAGTATCGCTCTATTAGTACCTGCCCTTGCCATGGGCTTTTTGGGGTCGCCACACTGCATGGGCATGTGTGGGGGCATTGTGACTGCTTTTGGCATCTCGATGAAAAACCTAAGCCCCCAAAAACGAGGTATACTCATCGCCAGCTATCACACAGGGCGACTGCTCAGCTATATGGGTTTGGGATTGATTGCCACCCTCATTGGCGAGAGCGTGCTTGCTCCGCTCATGACCGATAACGCTCTGCCACGCATTGTGCTGGGTCTGGCGATTGTGTTTGCCGCCCTACTCATGCTTGGCGTGCCATTTTTAAATCGCCTTGAAAAAGTGGGACTGGGTCTGTGGAATCGCCTTGCCCCTGTCCGCCAAAAGGTATTGCCCATGGACAGCTTGCCCAAGGCTCTGGGAGCGGGTCTGCTGTGGGGGCTACTTCCCTGCGGTCTGGTCTATGGGGCACTGGTCATGGCGATGAGTGTGGCGGCGGCAGGGCATGAACCCATCATGGGCATGCTGTTCATGCTCGCCTTTGGGGTTGGTACGTTGCCCATGCTTGTCATGACGGGGGCGGCACTGTCATGGCTACAACAAAAAGTTAAAGCCTTTAACCTGCGTAAATTTAGTGGAGCTGTTATGCTCATCTCGGGGCTGTCTGTCATGCTCTCGCCCACCATCATGCATCTCATGCACGGTCATCATCATGGCGGGCATGGCAATCATGGTCATGCACACGGTGAACACCACTACGAACACAATCATCAAATGAGCCAAGACGCTCATGCGGGGCATGAACATCATCATGAACATGGGCATCAGCACAGCCGTGAGCACAGCTCTCATGGACACAACCACGACCACCATCATTAAATGCCATCATCAAAGCCCTGTCATGGGGCTTTGACATGATTGGGCGGATGTTTTTATGGACACGCAAAGCCAACCCCCAAAACCTATGGCAAATATCGAATTCATTGGGTGTACAAAAAACCACACCCCATTATCAATCACTACTTATTCTCATTACCAACCTTTTAACCTGAAAAATTTTTGATTTTATGATAAAATACTGAAAAATTTTTAACCCAAAACCGCCATGCTAGAAATCCGCCATTTGCAAATGCTCTCCGCCCTTGACCGCCTCGGTTCGCTTGCCATGACTGCCGATGAGCTTAATTTGACCGCATCCGCCATTTCTCACCAGTTAAAAGAGCTAGAAAGCTATTATGACATTACGCTGGTCAATCGCCGTACTCGCCCTGTAACCTTTACGCCAGCAGGTCGCTTGGTTTTGCAGCTTGCCGATAATGTCCTGCCGCAAGTCGCTCGCACCAAAGCCGACATAAGGCGTTTGGCACACGGACAAGCAGGGCAACTAAGACTGGCAAGCGAGTGCCATAGCTGTTTTGATTGGCTCATGCCGATTTTAAATGTCTATCGTAACGAGTATAGCGATGTGGAGTTGGATTTTGCCTCTGGCTTTGAACCCGAACCACACCAAATGCTCCTAGACAGCGACATTGACCTACTCATCACGGCAAGCGATTTGCCGATAGACGGTATCCATTATGAGCCACTGTTTACCTACGAAAGTCGCCTTGTGATGTCGCCCACGCACCGCTTGGCAAGCCATAGCGTGATAACTCCTACCGACCTAGCGGACGAGACACTCATCGCCTATCCTGTGGAGCAGACTCGCCTTGATGTCATTGCCAAATTTTTAGAGCCAAATGGCGTTACCCCCAAACATATTCGCACGACCGAGCTTACCGCCATGCTCATTCAGCTGGTGGCAAGCGAGCGGGGTGTGTCGGCACTGCCCGACTGGGTGGCGAGCGAATATGAGAAAAAAGGCTGGGTGGTAACACGTCCGCTCGGGGCGGGGGTATATTGTCAGCTGTATGCAGGGGTGCGTGCAAGTAGTATGGATATGGCGTATGTGAAGGGGTTTTTGGGGTTACTTGAAGGGATTAAAAAGCCTTAAACTTAAAAGGGTAAAAATAAACCGCCTTTGGGGGGCGGTTTATTTCATATATACAAGGTGGTTTTATTCAAGACAAGCTTGACGGATAGCCGTATCTAATGAAGAAACGTGAAATCCCTGTTGCTTTCCTTGAACAGTCCACGAACCATCTGAACCTTGAGAGCCGTTAAAATATGTCCCATCATTGCAACGTCCTTCAACCTGAAACCAAATTTCATACCATTGACGTTCAATGGTATAAGCCATTGCACTACTTGTCATGGTAGCGATTGTGGCAAGAATTGCCAAGTTTTTGATAAATTTACCCATAAGATTTCTCCATGATTGGGGGTTAAAAAGGTGGTAATTTGTTTGTATGTGCTTTATAATATTCCCAAATTATTGAATAGTCTAAGACTTTTAGAACATTTTTCTGTCCAAATTGAGTTTTTTATGCAAATTCACGAAAAAATCAAACACCTAAGAGAATTTAATCATTGGACACAAGAAGAAGTGGCAGAACGCATGGGTATGTCGCCAAGTGGCTATGCCAAGATTGAACGTGGCGAAACCAAATTGCATTTAGATAAAATACAACAGCTGGCCGAAATATTTGAAGTGAATTTATTTGATTTATTGATTGCAGATAATAGTGGCGATACGTTTTATAATCATGTTCATAATAACGGAAGTTCTGTTTATTATAAATACTATACTCACAATGAAAATATAGCAAATGAAATTGAAAGTTTAAAACAAATCATCGCTTGTAAAGATGAAATTATTGCCGAAAAAGAAAAGCAGATTGTGCTATTAACCAAACTTCTAGACGGTCAAGAAAATCATTAATATAAGTGAATAAAGGACTATTTTTCAGGTAAGACATACCGCCCTTTAAACAGTTGTAAAAAGTAAGATTTGATGACAGTTATTTTTCATAACAACTGTTCTCATTTTCGCTTGCATACGCCCCACCACCACCCACAACAAATTTTTATTGCAAAATCCTACCCATTTCACTTAAAATAATCAATTTGCCTTTATAAAATGGGGATTGCCCCCATAAACATCAATTCATCACATCTTTACCGAGCGTTAAATTTTTATGAGCGTATTTGCCATTGGTCAGCGTTATTTGTCCGATTCTGAGAGTAATTTGGGATTGGGCGTGGTCATCGAAGTGGACGACCGCTGTGTTCACATCTTATTCCCCCAAAGCGAAGAAAAACGAGTGTATGCCAAAGCGTCCGCTCAACTGTCACGGGTGGTCTTTGGCAGTGGCGACACCATTTTTGACCAAGACGGGCAAGAGTTCGTGGTGGCAAGCTGTGAAGAGATAGCCGATGTCATGCGTTATCATCTGACCTGTGGCAAAAGTCTCATGGAGACTCGCCTGTCGGCAAACATCACGCTCGCCAAGCCCTTGGAGCGACTGCTGGCAGGACGCATTGAGCATAATGAGCATTATGAAGTCCGTCAAGACGCCTTGAAACTCAACGCCATGCTCACCTGTCATCCGCTTCGTGGACTCATCGGGGCAAGAGTGGACATCATTAACCATCAGCTCTACATCGCCCACGAAGTCGGCAAACGCCTAGCCCCCCGAGTACTACTGGCGGATGAAGTGGGACTGGGCAAGACGATAGAAGCAGGGCTTGTCGTTCATCAACAGCTCATCACAGGGCGAGCCAATCGAGTGCTTATCCTTGTTCCTGATAGCTTACAATATCAGTGGATGATAGAGTTAAAACGCCGATTTAACTTAGACTTTGCCATTTTTGACCTAGTACGGACAGCATCCATCAAAGAGCACAACCCTGATGAGAACGTGTTTGGCACCGAACAGCTCATCATCGCCAGCATTGATTTGTTGCTTGACCATCACGACCTATATGAGCAGGCGTATGCATCGGGCTTTGATTTGCTTGTGGTGGATGAAGCCCATCATCTACATTGGGACAGCGAGCAAGGCGGTAATGACAAATACGAGTTGGTGGCGGATTTTGCCCAACACATCGCAGGGGTGTTACTACTGACCGCCACGCCAGAACAGCTTGGGGTGGAGAGTCATTTTGCCCGCCTGCGACTGCTTGACCCACACCGCTTTGATGATTTGGATGATTTTATTGCCTCCCAAGACGCCTTTGCGGACGTGGCAATGGTGGCAACTTTGCTGATAGACGGTAAAGATTTGACCGATAAGCAAATCACGGCAGTGGCAGGACTGCTCGGCTTTGATGTCAGCGAGATTGCCGACATCAACACCAATGACAAACTCCGCCAGCACATCATTAACGAGCTACTAGACCGCCACGGCACAGGACGTGTGCTGTTTCGTAATACCCGAGACAGCGTGCAGGGTTTTTATGGACGTACCAGTATCGCCTATCCACTGCCCCTGCCAAGTGCATGGCAAAACACCCCTTACACCCATGGCAAACTGCGTGAACAGTTGTGGGGCGAAGAGGGCTTTCCTGACGGCTCATGGCTAGAAGCTGACCCCCGAGTGCCGTGGCTCATTGAGCTGTTAAAAAACGACTTAAAACACAACAAAGTCCTGCTCATCGCTCGCTCTGGGGCGACCATTGAGAGCCTAGAAGCGGTGTTACGTCTGCACGCTGGCATTAAGACCGCCATCTTTACCGAGCAGATGAGCCTGTTGGAGCGTGACCAAGCATCTGCCTACTTTGCTGACACACATGGAGCTCAGATACTGCTGTGTAGTGAGATTGGCTCGGAGGGGCGTAATTTTCAATTTGCCCAAGATTTGGTGTTGTTTGATTTGCCTGCCAACCCTGACACCTTGGAGCAACGTATCGGACGACTTGACCGCATCGGACAAATCGCCCAAATCCGCCTGCATGTCCCTTTTGTCGTTGGTACCGCCCAAGAACGCCTATATCATTGGTATGACCACGCTCTAAACATCTTTAGCCACATCAGTCCCACCGCCCAAACGGTGCAAGAGCATTTCATCGCTGACCTAAAACCACTACTAGAAGGGCAAGGCACGCCCAATGACTTTGCCGAACTGGTGGCGGACGCAACCGCCCTGCGTATACAGCTCGAAGAAGAACTACAAGCAGGGCGAGACCGTCTATTAGAATACAACTCATGCCGTCCTAGCGTGGCAGGACGTATCGTGCAAGCCATGCATGAGCTGGACAACACGCAGATACTGCCAGTATTTCTTGACCGCTATCTGGACGCACTCAACGTCGATTATAGCATTAGCCGTGATGATTCGTGGGTCATTCATCCCATTGACAGCACCGAAGTGCAGGACATCTCGGGACTGCCCCTTGACGAAGACGGTATGACCCTAACTTTTGACCGCACCCAAGCCCTAACCCGTGAAGACATGGCGTACATGACCCTAGAACACCCGCTCATGACGGGCGTGTTGGAGTCCATCAAGTCAGGCACGTTTGGCAACACCAGTGTGGTGCTGTTAAAATCATCCGCCATGCCACAGGGTATTATGCTCATCGAAAACCACTTTCGAGTCGAAGCCATCGCTCCCAAACACCTAAATCTATCTGCCTATCTTTCAGGGCAAATCATCCGTGTGCTACTTGCCGAAAATGGCAATGACCTAACCAAAGTGGCAACCCCCGATAAACTTCTGCCCATCATTGACAGACTGGACAAAGCCAAAGCCCGTCAAGTCATCAAGGCAAGACATGAAGTCATCGGCAACATCACCGCCCTAGCCAAGACCAAGGCAACCGATGAGCTGTCCGCCATCAGTGCGTCCGCCCAAAGCCAATTTGCCGACCATCTGGATAAAGAGATAGGACGACTGCAACGCCTACAAGCCATCAATCCCAACGTGCGAGATGACGAAATAAAGACTCTCATTGAGATGAAAGAGCAGGGACTGTCGGCATTGGCAAATCTATCGCTCGTGCCTGACAGCATTCGTGTGCTGATTTGTGTCAAACCTGATTAATCCAAAAGGAAGTTTTATGCCCCATCTTACCCTAGAATTATCCAAAAACCTAAAAATCGCCGATGAAGCCGATTTGTTATTAAAGCTAAATACCGCCTTATTTGAAAGCGGTCAATTTGCCCAGTCCAAAGACATCAAAAGTCGTGTATATCATGCCACAGACAGCCTTATCGGACTGGCGTTTGATGATGGCGAGCATTTTGTGATGGCACATTTGGCGATTATGGCAGGTCGCAGTGATGAGATAAAGGCGGATTTGGTCGGGCGTGTGATGAGCGTATTACAAAGCGAGATTGGTAAGGCTTATCAAAACGTGCAATATGCGGTCAATCTCACCGAATTGTCCAACGTTTATCAAAAGGCGATTGTTTAACTCATGGCTTAAACCACAAGGAAACATCATGAATTATCCAGAATACTTGGATTATTTGGAACAGACTTATGAAGTTACCTTGCCAAGTTTATACAAACAGCTTGTCAAAGATGATATGCTGGATATGCAAACTGGCGTGCCAAATTGGTATCAAGATGTGTTTCCAACACTTGTGCAAAACCCGCCTTTTTTACTCGTGTCTTATGAATATGAACAGTATCCGCCTGATGAGATGATTGCCTTGTCAAAGACTATCTGCCAAGCCAAGATGACGGCGATTGGTTTTATCTAAAACCAGAGTACGAAAATCGCTTGGTACTATTTGCCCAGTGTGGCAATGGCGACTTTTACGCCTTTTATTATGAGCATGATAAACACAGCGAGCCACAGATAGTTAGAATTTGCCATGACTGTGAAAGCGAGTATGTGGCAAACAATCTGCAAGAATTTATGGTATATAAAATGCTTGAAGTGGCTATGGTTGGGTGGGATAGCCCAAACATCAAAGAATATTTACAGGCTCAATTACGCACGCACAGTACTTATTTAACACCTGTCCAAATTGAGCGTTTAAATGACGTGTATCAAAAAGAGCCTGTCAAAGGCGATGACGGTTATTGGACGCTATTAGATGACGATGAATTTGAAGCGTTAATTGATGAGCTAATCCCTTTTGATAAAAGAGATGAGACCTTTGAGCTTTATGAATATGAATAACCGTGGTTTAACTGATGTTTTAGGGATTGTAGGGGCGAATTGCAATTCGCCCAATGATTAAAATTTGATAAATTTTAATAAAAGGTAAATTGTAATTTTCCCTACAAATTTATTTGCAAGCATTATCTATTAACCACGCCAACCATTACCAATCCTAAAATTTAAGATTATAAAACCCATGTCCTTCGCCCAAATCCACACCCGTTCTGTCATCGGTCTGACCGCACCGCCTGTTACGGTGGAAGTCCATATCTCCCAAGGCTTGCCTGCCCTAACCATGGTCGGCTTGCCCGAAGCGTCTGTGCGTGAAAGTAAAGACCGTGTCCGCTCGGCGATTATCAACAGTGGTTTTGATTTTCCCAATCGCCGTATCACGATTAACCTTGCCCCTGCTGACCTGCCAAAAGAGGGGGCTAGGCTTGATTTGCCGATTGCCATTGGGATTTTGACGGCAAGTGGGCAGATTGATGAGACGGTGCTGGATAATTTTGAATTTGTGGGCGAGCTTGCCCTAAATGGCGATTTGCGTGGGGTAACAGGCTCGCTGTCGGTGGCTCGCACCCTAAAAGGCGGTGGGCGAACGCTAATGCTACCAAGCACCAATGCGTCCGAAGCGGTGCAAGTGGCGGATATTTGCGTGCTGGGGGCACAGAATCTTGCCCAAGTCTGCCGTCATCTAAACGCTATCAATGGCGGTAATACAGACGATAGGCTGACCCCAACCGCCATACCGACCGTCAAAACGGTGGCGACTTATCCGCTTGATTTGTCCGATGTCAAAGGGCAACACCACGCCCGTAGAGCGTTGGAGATCTGTGCCACAGGTGGGCATTCCATGCTGTTTAAAGGCTCGCCCGGTTCAGGCAAAACCTTAATGGCAAGCCGTCTGCCGAGCATTTTACCGCCCTTGACCGATGATGAAGCCCTAGAAGTGGCAAGCATCTATTCGGTGGCAGGCGTGCCTTATGAGTTTGGCGTGCGACCATTTCGCTCTTGTCATCATACCATGAGTGCAATGGCGTTATCAGGCGGTGGCTCACGCCCCAAACCAGGGGAGATTAGTCTGGCTCATCAAGGCGTTTTATTCCTTGATGAATTGCCCGAGTTTGACCGCAAAACGCTCGAAGTCATGCGACAGCCGTTAGAATCCAAAACCATCACGATAAGCCGTGCCAACTCACAGGTGGATTATCCTGCCAATTTTCAGCTCATCGGGGCGATGAATCCGTGTCCGTGTGGCTATCATGGCGACCCGTCTAACCGTTGTCGCTGTACGCCTGAGCAAATCCGCCGTTATCAGGACAAAATCTCAGGACCCTTGCTTGACCGTATTGACCTGCATATCCATGTCCCTGCCATGCCGATAGACGACCTGCAAAACGCCCCGCAAGGCGAGCCGTCCGCCGTGGTGCGTGAGCGAGTTGCCAAAGCCCGTCAAATCGCCCTGGACCGTCAAGGCAAAGCTAACAGCGAGCTGACCCCAAGCGAGATTGATACCTACATACCGCTTGGCACGGCAGAAAAACAGCTACTCGCCACCGCCCAATCACGGCTCAATCTCTCCGCTCGTAGCTATCATCGGGTATTAAGAGTGGCTCGCACCATTGCTGACCTAGCAGGGGCGGATAGGGTCGGCGTGGCTCATTTGGCGGAAGCACTTAGTTATCGCTAACTTCTTTTTATATCAAGCGACCCATCATGAAAAACGAGCCACTGACCGGCTATCTACTACATACCCGAGCCTATCAAGAAAAACGGGCGATTTATCAGTTTTTTAGTGCCGAACATGGCGTGGTGCATGGCGTAGGCGTGCGTGGCATGCCGTCCTTTGCAGTCATTGAGCTGTTTGCCAGTGGACAAAACACCCTAAAAAACTTCACCCAAATTCACATCACGACCACATCGCCCCCACGCCCTTTGGGGCAAAATCAGTACGCCCTACTCTATCTTAATGAACTCATCTGCCGACTCATTGCCCCCGAAAACCCCTGCCCCGCCCTATGGCAACACTACCATGACAGCGTGACACAACTCCAAGCTGTCAGTCATGACATGGGCGATGATAAAAATAATAAAACGGGCAACAGCACCGCTCATGAGATGAGCAACATGAACAAGATGAAACGGACACTACGGCAGTTTGAGAGAGCGTTGTTTGATGAGCTGGGCGTAGGCATTGACTGGGGTGCAGATGAGACAGGGCAGGCGATTGATGTACAGTCATATTATGACTTTATCCCCGAACGGGGCTTTGTTAGCACCGACGGTACTGGCATGTCAGGGGCACTGATTAGGGCGGTCAGTAAGACAGACCATCATCAGTCAAGCCCCACCGCCTTGGCACTGCTCGGACAGGTACATCGGGCGATGATAGACTACCTGCTTGACTACAAACCCCTAAACAGCCGTAAGCTATGGGCAGAACAGGTCAGATATCGCCAGTTGTCTTGATCGCCTGCCCTGCGTTTGTTACAACTCACCGTCCGCCACGAGCGTGCGAATCACCTTTTTGTCATGCTTGCCCACGCTGGTTTTGGGAATGTCGGCAACAAAACGTAGCTCGCTCGGTATGCCGTATTTGGGGATAATCTCCCGTTCATAGGCTTGGTGTGCCAGTGCCAAAATGTCATCAGGCGTAATGTCATCATGATTTGTCTTTTTGACCACCAACGCCAAAGGTCGCTCGCCCCATTTATCATCAGGAATACCGATGACGGCAATGTCCGCCACAGACGGGTGCAACGACAAAATCGTCTCAATCTCCAATGACGACACCCACTCGCCCCCTGACTTGATGACGTCTTTTAGGCGGTCGGTAACTCGCACCACGCCTTTATCGTCCATGTGGGCGATGTCTTGGGTGTGTAGATAACCGTCTGTCCACAGCTCATCGCCTGCGTCTTGGTTTTTAAAATAACTCTGAGTCAGCCACGGCGTACGCACCACCACTTCGCCTGCGGTTTTGCCGTCTTGGGGTAGGCTTTGCCCGTGTTCATTCCAAATTTGCAAATCCACCAGTGGCACAGGCACGCCCGTACTTACCCGAATGGCAAGTGAGTTCTCGGGCGTTAAAGGCTCTTTTTTGTCAAAAGTTGCCACCGTAATCACAGGGCAGGTCTCACTCATGCCATAGGCGGTATAGACCTGTATGCCACGGGCTAGGGCGGATTTGGCAAGCCCTTCGGTCAGGCGTGAGCCACCGATAATCATCTTTAAGCCGTCAAAGGCAATATCACGCTCGCCTGCTTCTTTTAGCATCATTTGTAAAATAGTCGGTACGCAGTGGGTAAAGCTTACCTTGTGTTTGACTGCCAAATCTACCAGTAGGCTTGGCACATAACGGCTTGGGTAGATTTGTTTTAACCCAATCATGGTCGCCACATAGGGAATGCCCCAGCCATTAACATGAAACATTGGCGTAATCGGCATATACACGTCCGAGTATCTAAGCCCAACTTCATCGGGGTTTAGACTTGCCCCCATTGCCACCGCCATGGCGTGCAGGACGATTTGGCGATGACTAAAAAACACGCCCTTAGGGTCGCCTGTCGTGCCTGATGTATAAAAAGTCGTGGCAATGGTGTTTTCGTCAAAATCTTTAAATTCAAATACATCATCGGCACGGCTTAACAGCTCTTCGTACTCGCCCACCACAAAATCAGGGGCAGGCGTGGCGTGGTCATCAAGCCAAATGATTTTCTCAACGCTTGGCACGTCATGGACATGATTGCCAATCATCGGCATAAATTCAGAGTTAAGGAGCAACGCCTTGGGCTTGGCGTGGTTTAGGGTATATAGGATTTTTTCAGGGGACAGGCGGATATTAACCGTTTGTAAAATCAGCCCGAGCATGGGAATGGCAAAATACGCTTCTAAATAGCGATGACTGTCCCAGTCCATGACTGCCACAACGTCGCCTCGTTTTAGCCCCAAATCGGTCAAAACATTGGCAAAACGCTGTATCCGCCCCAAAAACTCCCGATAAGTAAATCGGGCTTTGTCGGCATAAAAAATCTCTTGGTCAAGCGAGACGGTTTTAGCTCGATTTAAGAGTTGTTTGATAATGAGTGGAAAAGGATAGGCGTGAGGGCTGGCTTCATAGCCGTGAATGTGGTCGTGCATGATGTGTCCTTACAAATAAAATAAAAAGTCATCAATCCTAAAATTATCCATCCTAAGACTGATGACTTAGCATAACTCATTTAAAAACACTTGTAAAGAATTTTTGTACATAAAAAACACCCTAAAACACGGCTGATTTTAGGGCATCCATCACAAAGATTTGTAATATCAAAGACCACCATCAATCATTGGTATGAAACAACAAAAACAGCTCAGTAACATTGCCTTCTAAGCTATTGGCGAGCTGCACCATCATGTCAATGTCACCTCGCATCATGCCAAGCTCTTCACTCTCTTCGTCCATACCTGACAAGATGACCATCGGCAAGGTCAACTCCGCCACGTCTTCTTCGGTGTCGGCATCATCAAACCAATCCACAGACTCATCGCCATACATCGCCTCGATAAAGCCGATACACCACGCCACCACGTCTGAGTCTTCGCCAAAGTCTTCTTCTTCGTCATCAGCATCAAAGGGCAGTTCAACAGGCTCTTCGTCTTTTAGGGTTTGATAAATCTCATCTCGCCATGCCGTCAGGGCGGTTTTGACATCGTCGCTCACGTCATTTTCATGCCCATCAAAATAGACGGACAGCCAATTTGGCAGAGGCTTGCCGACGATACTGGCGGTCAAAAACCCATGCGTGGCAACAGGGTCAAAGCCATAAGGGTTCGTCTCTTCGCTGTATAGTAGCGTTATTAATTCATCACGGGTCATGGGTGTACTCTTAGGGTTTGGGATTAAAATAGCATGGCTAAAAGTGGCATAATTAGATGACAGGCAAATGACAACACCAAACTTAGCCTAAGGCAAGTTTAGGCATCAAAATCATCATCGTCCAAATCATCAAATTCGGCAAAATCATCGTCATCTTCTAAGGCACGCATGAGTTTATTTAGGCGTTGCTCTTCAAGCATGGCGTCGATTTTAAGGCGTTTTTCTAAGGGTTTAGCTTTGGTGTCGTCTGCCAGTTGGGCATCGGCATCTTCTTCAAAATTATCATCATCAAAATCATCATCAAGACCGCTCATGATAACTCCTTTTGGATAAATGGGTTGGGGGTAAATAAATAATGGGTAAAATGGGTAAATTTGTTTTTATTTTTAAATCAATTTGGCAAAAACAAACTGACCCAATTTCAAAATCCTTATAAAGGTAAAATCATCTTTTGTCAAGTAAATTTTTAAAAATATTACCACCATTCCCCATGTTTATCCATCAGCCAGACAGCAATACCTTGTCTCGCACTCGCTCCAATGTCTCGGCATGAGAGACGCTCACGTGTCTTAGATGACGGCATTCACGCTCGGCAACACTAATCGGGTCGGCAAGTTTTAGAAAATTACCGTGAGATGATAAATCCGTGATGACACGATTTGGCATCAGCACCAGTGGTGTTTTGCGGTGTTTTATGCCCACGCTCACCACTTCATCTTGACGGGCGACGTCGCTGACATAAGTACGCATGGGTAGGGCAAAGCGTTTGAGTTCACGGTGCTTGTCATAGATGGTTTGATTGAGCATGAGTGCCAGTCGTGCCAGCAGGATGGATGCTAGGGCAGATTTGCTGTATTTATCCTTACCTGACAGGACGATACGACAGCCTTGGTCATCAAAGAGCGAGATACGCTCAACGCTGACCCCATGAAACACCGGCAGGGCAAGCAGTTCTGTGGTCGCCTTACTCAGTAGCTGATGGCACAGTGAAAAATAGACGTTTTTGGTCTGATTGCTCACCGTGGCAAGCAAATCGTTGGGATCGTCAAAGCGGGCTTGGATGACATAAGTATGCTCGCTTTGTGTTTGATGTGACGGTTCAGATTGGGCGGGGGGCGTATCATACTTGGCGTGATGTGTACTAGATGAGCCTGTTTGAGTGCCGATGGGGTCGCCACTGCTGTGGGCGTTGTTCTTTTGATTGACATCATACAGCAATCCCTTGGCAAGCAGGCGGTTACGCACGTCATGGGAAATCTCTGTGCAAATGGCGTCGGTCGGGCGTGCCACATAGCCATAAATGAGCAATAGCAGTGCATGTAAAAACGCCACCCCCACCAGATACATCCAGTTATCAGAGATAATCTTGGCTCGATTAATCTCATGCGTCTGCACCGTCACATGGCCCAACACGCTTTGACTGCCTGTCACCACTTCTTTGACCGCCTGCCCGTTTGTCTCTTTGCCCACAGGCACGAGCAGATTGTCATTAACATCATACACCCCCACAAATGCCACGTCATCGTCCCGAATGTAGCGATTTGCTACCACGCTGATGCTGATGCGGTCGTTAATGCTAAGCGGTGCGGACAGCTCTTCGGCAATCGCCACCGCTTCTGCCTGTATGCTACGCTCATAACGCTCTTTTTGCTGTCGCTCGGCACTGATGACAAAAAACAGCAAATTTAGGGTTAGGCTTACCAAAATAAAAACAGCAAATAAGCCGTGACGGGGGGCAGGATAGGTCATGACGAATCGTTCATTGGGCATGTGGACAAATAGGGTGTAGATTTTATCATTTTTTTTGTGAAATTTTAAGCACTTAAACTCATACTGGCATGATTTGGATAAAATTTTTACATAATATTGACCAAGTTGTTATAAAATTTCAATAATTCATGTCCATGCCAATTTTAACTTTTCATTGCCCAGCTAAAAATGTTACAATAAAACGCAACAACAATAACGAGTACTAACGATGAATACTTATGCACTTCCCAAAGATTCTAAGGCATGGCAAAATGCCATTGATCGCGTGGCACATCTTTTGCCTGAGGGTACAACAGGCAGTATTCAAGCTCTAAAACAGTTGCCCGTTTTTGCCATTATTGTGGTGGTAGCAAAGACAGCAGTTGATAAACTGACAGACAGTGGTCGGCAGATGGATGACGTGGTGCAAACATGGAGCAGTGAGCAAAGGGGCTGGCAAGCTGTGGTGGTCGCTGATGATGAGATGGCGGTTGCTAATGCACATCTGATTGGCACTCATGAGCATCTCTCTGACGTGGCGGTATATCGTTATCTACTCATCCCAACCGACCACAAAGAGATGAATGCCGACAAGCGTGAGGCGGTCGCCCACATCATCGATGAACAGCTGACCGCTTATCTAAGAAAAACCTTAAAGCCCAAGCCCAACTATCAATTTCAAGTTGATGAGACAGGGCAAGTATCCGAACTTACCCCCGAGCAGATGGCACAACTCAAAAAAGGCTATATTGACGTTCATATCCTATCCATCGCCCAAATGCTTCGCCGTCATAAACTTGTTTGTTTTGACATGGATTCAACGCTCATTCATCAAGAGGTTATCGTTGAGTTGGCGCGCATTGCCGGTGTGGCGGACAAGGTTGCAGAAATTACCGAATCTGCCATGCGTGGTGAGATAGATTTTAATGAAAGTTTTGCCAAACGTGTGGCACTCTTAGAGGGTGTGGATGTCTCGGTGGTTGATGAGATTATCAAAGACCACATCAGCTTCTCAGAGGGAGCATTTGCCACCATCAAAGCCCTAAAAAGCAAAGGCTGTCGCACGGTGCTGATATCAGGGGGCTTTACCCCGTTTGCCAAATATGTTGCTGAGACGTTGGGCATGGATGAATATCATGCCAATCCCCTACTGGCAACAGGCGGTAAGCTGACAGGCAGAGTCGAGCGTGGCATCATTGATGGCAAAGCCAAAGCCCGCATCGTCGCTCATGTCGCTGATAAGATGGTGATAGACATGGAAGAAGTAGTGTGCGTGGGCGATGGGGCAAACGATTTGCTCATGATGGCGATTAGCGACATTGGTGTTGCCTATAAAGCCAAGCCCATCGTGCGTGTTAAAGCTGACACTTCGGTCAATATCACAGGACTAGAAGGCGTGCTGTACGCCATGGGTCATCGCTTTGATAAGCACTGATAAATCCAAGTTACCAAAAAACACTTTTAAACGCTCGGATTTGCGTTAGAGTATTATTTTTTATTTTGCCATTTTGAGAACATCATGCCAACTTTACCCATCATCGACGTAAAAACCGACCCTTTGGATGCCCTGCTGTACGGCTTAGGACTGCGACTGTCAGCCCTATCAAAGGGCGATAACAAGACTTATCACAACCTTATCAAAGACAAAGAGCTTGCCATTCAATTTAAAAGTGGCGATGACGTGGCACGCTACTACCGCTTTGTTGATGGGCATTTTGGGCAGGCGTTGGGGACTGCCAGACATGCTGATTTGACCATTGACTTTAAAGACTCCATGACGGGCGTGCGACTGCTTGCCAAAGGCGGCATCACCAGTTTTATGAGTGCCATCCAAGATGGCGATGTGGTCATCTCGGGCGATTATAAGCTCTTACTGTGGTTTGCAGGTGTTGCCAAGCAGGGGGCGAGCTTGCCTGAACCTTATGCTGATTATGTCAAACAAGCCAAGCCGTATTTTGAGCAGGCTCGTCCTTATCTAAATAAAGCGGTTGATTTTACCAATAAGACGTTTGGTAAAAATTTTGGCAAGTCTGGTAAATAACATCTCATTCATCAAACGCATAATGCATGAGGCGTGGCATACACGCCCTTTTTTACACGTCCCTTTTTAAAATGGATGTAACAAATCGCCCCATGCCATCCCCAATTTAAATCACTACACCCATTACCCTACCCATACACCAATTTCTTACCACTGACCAGTCCTGCCAACAGCTCCTTAATGCCGTCCACGTCCAGCACGTCCTTGCCCCGAGTGCAGGCGACATAGAGCAGGCGTAGCTCTTCGGGGCTGATTTTGACGGTTTGGCGATTGACATCGTACAAAAAGTCATCATCTATCTGCACCCTGCCCCATTCTAACCCCTTGGATTTGTGGGCGGTAGAGACGACATAGTCAGCGTGTGAATGCGTGGTTAGGTTATTGATGGCGGATGTGATGGTCTTGGTGCCATGCTCTTCGATGAGTCGCACCCATGTTTTTAGGTCACTGCCTTCGCCTGTCTCGCTAAACTCTTGGACTTCGCCCCAATGACTAAAAAAGGCAAGCTCGGGCGTGCCATAGGCGGATTTGCCATGTTTTAAGCTGTCCGCCCCTTGGCAAAATCGCAGTATTCTTGCACTGTCGGCTTGCAGGGCGACTTTATGCCCCATCTTTTGCCCTGCCAACAGACGCGCCATGGCGTTGGCGTTGGTGCGACAAAGGATGGCATCTTTTTGCCCATTTGCCAGCAGGCGTGCGGTCATCGAATGTTTGGCAGGGTTACCTTTTAGAGGGATTTCTTCTTGTAATGCCTTTAAAAAAATATTGGCAACTTTGGCAATCTCATCGCCAAAGCGAAACGACTGCGTAAGTAGCGTGGCAGGATACGGCAAGCGTTTCATGGCGTTGGTCGCTCCCCGCCATTCATAAATCTGCTGATGAGCATCCCCGACATAAATGGTCTGCTTATTTTGTTGTAATAACGCCCCCATCATGAGCGGGTCGGCATCTTGGGCTTCGTCAAACAGGATGAAGTCGGCAGGAATGATGGGATTTGAGAGCGTCCACAGTTTTAGATAGACATCATGCCCTATCCCTGCTTGATGGCGGGGGTCGATGGACGACAGCCAGCGATATTCAAAGGCAGGATAGAGTAGCTCTTGCAATCGCACCTTGTCAGCATCCGACAGCCAAGACGGGGGCGTGATGTGGCGTGGGGCAGGATAGGCAGATGACGTCTTACAAAACGTGATGATGGCTTCGCTTATGATATTAGCAAGTTTGGCAGGGGTCAGCACCACGGATTTTTTGACCCCATCAAAACTTCGCTCCACTTCGATGGCACTCAAGCCAAGCTCCGTTGCCAGTCTAGCAGGGGTCAGCCGTGGCAGGCTCATTTTGGCGGTAATGCCCCGCGGCACATGGCGATAGGCGAGCGAGTGAAAGGTTTGGCATTTGACATTGGGGGGAAATTTGCCTTGGGCTTCACTGGCGATGGACTTATTAAATGCCAAATACAGCCCACGCCCACGCAAATTCTCGCTGATGAGTTTGAGTGTCGTGGTCTTGCCTGCCCCTGCATACGCCACGATTTTAAAGGAAGCGCCTGTCATCGCCATATTTAGGGCGGATAATTGCTCATCGGTAGGGGCGTATGCGGTCATGGCGGTCGGTCTGGATAAAACGTGGTATTATAGCAAATTTTGCCTGCATTGTCGGTAGTTTTGGCAATAATAAACCGCCCTTTTTGGCGGTTTGTCTGACATCACAATCACAGCGAAATCTTAGAATTAAATCTCATAAGACGCTCATACCGCCCAGCGAGCAACTCATTTTTGCCCAGCATTTCAAGCTCGTTTAATTGCTCGTTTAACAAATTTTCTAAATTTGTCATCACCACATCAGGCTCAATATGTCCACCAGCCCCTTCGTCCACAACTTCGTCAATGAGTCCTAACTGGTACAGGTTATTTGCCGACAGTTTCAACGCTTCGGACGCATCGGGGGCTTTTTCGGCGGTTTTCCATAGGATAGAGGCACAGCCTTCGGGGCTGATGACCGAATAAATGCTATTTTGGAGCATATTGACCTTATCCGCCACACCGATTGCCAACGCTCCGCCCGAACCGCCTTCGCCGATGACGGTAGCGATGATTGGGGTGTTAAGACTGCTAAATACCGCAATGGCACGGGCAATGGCTTCTGCCTGCCCACGCTCTTCTGCTCCCACCCCCGGGTACGCCCCTGGGGTGTCGATGAATGTCAAAACAGGCAAGCCAAAGCGTTCTGCCATCTGCACAAGGCGAATGACCTTGCGATAGCCTTCGGGGCTTGCCATACCAAAATTGTGGGTAATCCGCTCACGAGTAGAACGCCCACGGTGCTGACCGATGACCATGACAGACTTGCCGTCAAAACGAGCAAGACCGCCCAAAATCGCACGGTCGTCATGAAAAGCACGGTCGCCATGCAACTCATCAAATTCAGTAAATAGCGTCTTGACATAATCCAAAAACAGCGGACGGTCGGCATGGCGGGCAAGTTTGACACTTTCCCAAACGCTCACAGGTTGGTTCATAATGTTTCCTTATCATTCGTACAAATGTAAACTTATATAGTTTAGCATATTTTTTGGCGGTTGGGAAATGGTTTAGGGGTCGTCCCACACTCGCCCATTGGTGTAGTTTTTCTTGACAAAAGGGAAATGGCTGGCGGTTGGGTCTTGTTGGAGCATTTTTACCATACTGTCAATTATCCAAATGCAACTTCTTAGGTTTTCAGGAATGCATCTTTCATTTTGATGGGTAAAATAAAAAATAGCTCCCATCTCATTGGAACTGATTACATAAGAAAAATCATGCCACAATGACTTTATTTAAACTTATCGCAAACGACAGATTGCCCTTAGACAGAATATAAACACTTCCTATCTTATCAATCGGCATAGCCACAAGCTCTTCACCAAAAAGGTCATACACACGCATGTCTTGATGATGAATGGTAATAAAAGGAGTGATTTTTGGTAGATTTTTAATTACTTTTAATTGCTTTTTATATTGGTATTTGTCAATCATTGAAATGACCGCAAACATCACGATGAGTAGAAGCCAAAACCAAATAATATCCAGTATCGAATTACCCAAAGATAACAAAAGACCCAAAACAAACAGTTGTCCTATCACCACCAAAGCACAAAACAACCAACCATGCAGATTGTCTTTTTTATGATACTCTGCAAATCGCTCTTTGGTAGCATTCTCACGCATGATGACAAACGGCAAAGGAATGCTCATACGGCTTGGAATGTCATCATTGCTCTTGTATACGGTCATGGATTAGCCAACCACCGACAATTCCACCCCCCATTTGGCAAATTGGGCAATGTCATTATTTAGTTCATTAACGATAAGCTCTTTGTGCAAGCCGTCTCCCAGCGTGATTTGCCAATAGTCTTTGTTTTTGTCCAAAATGGATAGGTAAATGGGGGCAGATTTTATGGTGCGTGAGTGGTTGGCGGTAACGGCAAGGCGTAAAATCAGGCACAGATAGGCAAGTTTGCGACCGCCTAAGTTCTCAATAACATCTAGGTTTTCGGATTTGAGTTTGCGTCTGTGGTTTAGGGCAATCTGAGCCATGCTCGCCTGCCCTGTCTGGGCAAATCCTGCAATGTCCGAAAATTCAAGCAAATACGCACTATGACGCTGATAGTTGCTATGACTCACGGCAAGCCCAATCTCATGCAAATTGGACGCACGGCGGAGCAAGTCCCTGTCTTCACCATCAAAGCCCAAATCCGCCTTGACCATGTCAAACAGTCGCCCACAAGTCGTCATGACACGCCCTGCCTGCTTAAAATCCACCGAATACCGCTCAGCAAGGGCGGATACCGAACGATCTCGCACGTCTTCATTGTCAAGTCGCCCCAGCATGTCATACATCACGCCTTCACGCAACGCCCCGTCTGAATAATAAAGTTCTTTAATATCAAGCGTTTGCATGATTGCCAAAAGCTCCGCCACTCCTGCTGGGAATACCGCTTGGCGATGAGCTTTTACCCCTTCAAAGGTGATTTTGTCAATGTTGCCAAGTTTGATAAGGTGTTTTTTTAATTTTATCATGCCGTCCAGCGTGATGACATCTTTGGCAAACCCAAGCTCTTCTAGCACAAGTTTACACGCCTTTGCTGTGCCAGATGACGCGATGGCGTTGTCCCAGCCTGTTTTTTTGTAGCGTTTGGCGATACTTAACAGCTCGGTTTGGGTTGCCGTCATCGCCCCGTCAAACGCACGCTCGCTGATACGTCCGTCTGCAAAAAATTTGCGAGTAAAAGACACACAGCCCATTTGCAAACTTTCCATTTCAATGGGTTCAAAGCCTTGTCCGATGATAAATTCGGTACTGCCCCCACCAATGTCAATGACAAGGCGTTTGTCGGTACTGGCGTTAGAGTGCGACACGCCAAGATAGATAAGGCGAGCTTCTTCACGCCCTGCGATGACTTCAATGGGCTTTGGCAAAAAAGCATTGGCACGGCGGATAAATTCTTGGGCGTTCACCGCCTTTCTTAGGGCGTTGGTTGCCACCACCCTTAGGCGGTCGGGGCTGATTTCGCTGACATGGGGCAAAAAGCGTTTTAGGCAATCAATGCCACGCTCCATGGCTTCCTCAGATAGGACGTTGTTTTCGTCAAGCCCTGCCCCTAATTGCACTTTTTCAGAAATGCTGGCGATACGGCGTACCTCCCCATGGTCAAGCCGAGCAATCGCCAGATGAAAGCTGTTTGACCCCAAGTCTATCGCCCCCAAAAGTTCATCACGGGACAGCCCTGTGTCAGAAATGGATTTGGCGATTTGGGCGTGTCGGACAGTGGTGTCTATCATTACAGGCTTCATGGCGTTTTTCCAAAAAATATAAATGACTACTGTAAAATAAAATTGGCAAATTGTCTAGGGCTTTTTGGGGAAATTGGGTTGATTTGGGGAAGCGTTCTATGTTTGTCTGTCGTAATGGTAAAGTGCGTATTACGCACCAATATTTTTTAAGCCTTTGCTAATTGATGATAATTTTGGATAGATTTGTAGGAGCAAATTGCAATTTTTCCCTACCAATTTATCCAAAAAACTTACCCATTAACAATGCCTAAAAACATAGTGGTGCGTGGTATGCACCTTACTTACTCTTAACTAGCTCTTAACCCATGTTAAATAATCGCACACAATCCTAAACCCTATCCCCCACAAACCCCCTCATATCATCAGGCATATCCACTTCAAACACCTGCACACCATCATCGCTTGGCACAGCAATCCGCCATGCGTGCAGACACAGCCGTTTTATGCCTTTTTGGGTGGCAAGGCTTGCTTGCGTGGGCGATTGGTATTTGTCATCGCCAAGCAAGGCATGACCGATACTTGCCATATGCACACGGATTTGGTGCGTGCGTCCTGTCAAGGGACTTGCCTTGACAAAGCTTACCGCCATGCCGTCTATCTCAAAAGTCGCCAGCACCTCTATCACAGTCTGGGACGGTTTGCCGTCTTTATCTACCTTGACCCGTCTTTCACCATTTTTTAGGGTATATTTAAGGAGCGGCTTGTCTATTTTTTGACCGCTCTTGACCGTGCCATGCACCACGCACAGATAGTCTTTTTGTATGGTTTTTTCTCTAAAATGGGCTTGTAAGTCTTTTAATGTACTGCGTTTTTTGGCGATAAGCAGTAGCCCTGACGTATCTTTGTCAATCCTATGGATAAGTTCTAAATATTTTTTGCCCGTTGCCACTCGCATGGCTTCAATCACCCCAAAACTCTCGCCACTTCCGCCATGCACCGCCAAGCCGTGCGGTTTGTTTAGCACAATCAAGCCGTCATTTTCAAACACCACTCGTCCAAGCAAGCTTTTAGCAAAGTCATCTGACACCACAGGTTCATCACGCACCGACAGGCGAATGGGAGCGACACGCACGACATCGCCTGTACTAATGCGGTCATGGGGCTTACAGCGTTTTTTATTGATGCGGATTTCATCGTCTCTGATGAGCTTATATAGGTGCGAGCGTGGCAAGCCTTTTAAGCGAGCGAGCAAAAAATTATCAATGCGTTGTCCGTCTTGGCTTTCGGTTACGGTCAAAAAATTGACACGGCTAAAATCGCTAATCGCATCATCAGCCGATTGGGGCGTTTTGGGGGAATTTTGGGTCATATTGTTAAATTTTTAAAATTTTGATAGGAAAATTTGGGTAAATCTGATATAGTTTAGCACGTTACCAAATTAAAGTGATGACAAAAGTGAAATTTTTGCCAAAAATGGCGTATTGATTAAAAATACCAAACATAATCTTGGTATTGATTATTTATATTCATCACAGGTAGCCCACCCAATTTTTTATTTTGCACATCAAGGTGCGTAAGATTTTTTGCCAAACACACACAAAAACACAAGACAAACACTGTTTTTGTAGAATCCGCTGTTTGGTCTCATCGGTGCAAGCGATGACTGTATGATAAGGGTTATTCCCAACCAATTTTTAGGCGTTGAACTGATTTGGTAATGATTTACCAAATGGGTTTTTAGTTTTGTAGATTTTTATTGTAAAAAGCCAAAACATGGGTGCTTATGTACCCGATTTTTGCAAACCTAACACACCATAAAGCCCAACCATTTGTCTAATAGGCAACGCCCTATCTTACCGCCTTGATGTTTACTTTTTTAAGGAACATCATGAAACGCATTCTTATCAACGCCACCCACAACGAAGAGATTCGTGTGGCACTGTGCAAAGACCACCAGCTTTACGATTTTGACCTAGAAAATCGTACGCGTGAACAAAAAAAAGCCAACATCTACAAAGGGCATATTACCCGTGTTGAGCCGTCATTAGAAGCGGTATTTGTCGAATACGGCTCGGCTCGTCAGGGCTTTTTGCCCCTCAGAGAGATTGCCCCAGAGTACCTAAAAGGCAACCCACGCACCGACAACATCAGAGACATCATCAAAGAAGGCGACAGCGTCATCGTTCAAGTCGAAAAAGAAGAACGTGGCAACAAAGGAGCTGCCTTGTCCACTTATGTGTCGCTCGCTGGGCGTTATCTGGTACTCATGCCTAACAACGCCAAGGCAGGCGGTATCAGCCGTCAAATCTCAGGCAAAGTCCGTGATGAGATGAAGCAAATCATCGCCAGTCTGTCCATACCCCGTGGCATGAGCGTGATTGTGAGAACGGCAGGGATTGGCAAAGGCTTTGATGACCTACAAAACGACCTAAACCACCTGCTCGATGCGTGGTCATCTATCCAAGAGCAAAACCGCACTCGCCCCAGCCCCTGCCTTGTCCACCAAGAAGCAGGCGTGGTCACTCGTGCCGTGCGTGATTATCTTAGAGATGACATCGGCGAGGTATGGATTGACAGCGAGAACGCCTATAACGAAGCGGCACATTTTATTGCGTCCGTCATGCCCACCCAAATGGGCAAACTGCGTAAATATACCGATTATGAGCCACTGTTTAGCCGTTTTGGGGTAGAGCGTCAGATTGAGACCGCCTATCAGCGTGAAGTACGCCTGCCATCTGGCGGCTCTATCGTCATCGACCAAACCGAAGCCATGGTGGCAATCGACATCAACTCCGCCAAGTCCACCAAAGGCTCGGACGTCTCCGAGACCGCTTATCACACCAACTTAGAAGCCGCCGATGAAATTGCCCGCCAGCTACGCCTAAGAGACATGGGCGGACTCATCGTCATTGACTTTATTGACATGAACGACCCACGCCACCAAAAGGATGTGGAAAAACGCTTGATTGATGCCACACGCTACGACCGTGCCAGAGTGCAGTTTGCCGAGATTAGCAAATTTGGGCTGATGGAGATGAGCCGTCAGCGTCTGCGTCCGTCCCTAGAAGAAGCCACAGGCTATCTATGCCCTCGTTGTCATGGCAACGGCATGATACGGGATTTGCGTTCGCTTGCTCTGTCTATCATGCGTCAGATTGAGCAGATTGCCCTAAAAGAGCGTATGGGTGAGATTCAAGCCGAAGTGCCGACCGAGATTGCCGCCTTTTTGCTGAACGAAAAACGTGAAAGCCTTGTCTATTTAGAGCAAGACTCAGGCACACGCATTACCATTTTGCCCCATGCTCATCTAGAATCGCCCAATTTTAGCCTGCACTTCAACCCAGACGGCTTTGCCCCGTCAAGCTATGAGCGGATTGTTGATGTTGAAGAGCGTGAAAACATTGACCGTGGCTATGAAGTGAACTGGCAAACGCCCGAACCTGCCACACCAAAAGGGGCAAATCATTGGGACAAAACCGAACAAAAGCCCGCCCCAAACACCCAAAAAGACAAGCCCAAAGCCAAAGACACAAAACCTATCCATGAACCAAAAGCCGTGGCGTGGTTATCAAACCTATTTGCCCCCAAACCACAGGCACGCCTTGCTCACACCCTAAATAACGAAGACGCTGCCGCTGCCATCGAATCCATCGTCAATGGTGGGGGCGTGAGCTTGGGTTCGTTTGGCACCCTAGCTCTGCCCGAAAAAGAACACAAAGAAGCAAAAGCTGACGACAAAACCCACGACAAGAGCGGTGACAAACATCATGACAAGACAGAACGCCCTGCTCGCTCTGAACGTGATGATAAATACAAGAAAAAGACCAAACGTGACCACAGCGACAGCGACAGTCAGAACAAGACCGACAAACGTGAAAATCATGAAAAGGACAGAAACGAAAAAACCGACCGTCGCAGAAAAGAGCCAGACCATCCCAAGCGTGAGCCAAACTCTCAGCGTGAATCTCGTGGCGAGATGGTGCGTGGCGAGACACTAAGACCTGCCGACAAAGCGGACAAAGAAACGGATAAAGGCACAGGCAAGGGCATCGGCAAATCAACAGCCAAGACCCAAGCCCATGAGCCAAAGCCAGAATCAAAACATGAGCCAAGAGCAGATAAAGGTGCTGACAAACCTGCCAAAGCTGACCGTAGCACACGCAAATCTGCCAACTCTGATGAAGTGGTGCTATACATCAGTCCCATCATCGAGCCTGAGATGACAGGCGATGTGGTGCATGTCTCGCTAGACAACAGCAAACCCAAGCCAAAACGTGCCAGAGCTGAAAAAGCCGAACCCACCGATAAACCCAACAAAGACAGCGAAGTGGTGGACTTGGTGGCGCAAGCAGAAGCACAAGCAGAAGTGGTGACAGAAATCATCAGTGTGGATGATAATGTTACCGCTCCTGTTACCACACCTGCCAATGATACAGGGGTAAATCAGAAAGAGCAAGCCACATCCGCCCAAGTAGATGAAGTGAGTACCCATGCTTGCGATATGACACAGCAGGCAGACACGCCAACCGCTGATGTCGTGAGTGCAAAAAGCCTAACCACGCTCGCCCAAGAGATGAATAAGGCAATCAACGACCCCCGAGTTGTGGCGGTCGCCCTGCGTGAGAAGCTTGGTCTGACCAAAGCACAGTCAGCCCCCACCACGACTCGCCCAACCATCACAGGCACGGCAGGCGAGTTCATCCAAAGCGTACTGGGCGACACCCTGCCCCAAGCATGGCGTGATGACTTTGTGGCACACTTTTTGCGTGCGGTAGACGCCATTCACGCTGACAAACCCACAGAGACTCACTCTGCGACAGACGGTGAGCAAGAGTTTGAGCAGGCGTTCGCCAAGCAGTTCGCCAACTACGGCTACGCTCCACTCTCAAGCGAATATCTGGCGGACTTTGCCGAGCATACCACCGCACAGCGTGCATGGCACATCGGACAAGGCAAAACCGAAACCATGCCACGCCCCATCGCTCGGCGTGCCAGCAACGACCCTCGTGGTCAGCACCCTGACCTAGGCAAGGGGTCTATCTCTGATGCAACGGTAGACGAATCTGTCTCGAGTACGATTACAGACGAGACGGCAACCCCTGTCACGGAAACTCACAAGCCTGAGCCTGTGGACAGCCCTGACCTGCCAGCAGGCGACATGGCGGAGCCCAGCACAAATAACACTACCGAGCCAAGCTTATTAGAGTCTGCCAGCGACACCATGGATAAAGTGTTAGAATCCACTGAGTCCGCCTTAGAATCTTTGGTACAAGCCTTGGATGATATCATCAACCCAACCGATGAATCCAAAGACGACGGTAAAATGTCAGATGCCAAAGTAGCTGATAAGACTGACGATAAGACAAATGATGAGACCACCAAAACCAGTCCTGCCAGTTATAAGGACATGATTGAGAGCGTCTCAGGCCAGCTGTTACAACCAACAGGGATTTTAAATTTGGTAACGCCCAAAAAGCCCAAACCTGCCAAAGCAAAAACTCCAAAACCTGCCAAAACCCCTGCCAAAAGAACATCCAAGGCAGCCCAAAAGGCAGAAGTCGTCAAACGCAAACCCAAAGCCGATGACATCGCCCCGCTTGATACCCCATCATCTGATGACAATCAAGCAGGATAAACCGCCATACAAAACCACCCAAATTTATTGGGTGGTTTTGCTTTACAATCACAATGTAAGTTAAAAATCGCTTGCAATCTACCAAAAACCTGCTATAATAATCGCCTATTCGGGGTGTAGCGCAGCTTGGTAGCGCACTTGCATGGGGTGCAAGGGGTCGCGAGTTCGAATCCCGCCACTCCGACCATATAACAATCTAGGGCTGTCCGTCATCGTACGACAGCCCTTGATTTTTCTAGCTTTCCAGCCTTTTTGTTGTCTTTGGTTGTCCGTCTTAATCTATTGCAATCTATGTATTTTGTTGGTATTATAGTTCACATTCTTTCAATACCAACAAACTGACCGCCAAGGCTTATCTATCATGGCTTTAACAGATACCGCAATTAAAAAATTAAAACCATCTGCAAAATGTTTACAAACCAAACAGCCTGACAAATATACCAACCGAACTTAAAAACTACCACACAACCACATAAAATAAAAGAACAACTTATCAATACAATCCAACCTCCAATCTTGTCTTAATCCTTTAATCCAACTCCAAACTTGTTCAATGGGATTTAAATCAGGTGAGTAAGGCGGTAGCCAAAGAATGGTGTGATTGTGC
>NZ_MXAP01000149.1 GCF_002027555.1 Moraxella equi | reverse complement strand
GGTTTTTGGTGGGGGTCAAGGGGTAAAATTAAAAATTTTGATATTTCTTGTAAGATGTTGATTTTTAAGGTTATTTATTTTTAAATTTTTGCTTGCTAGACCGCTCCCATTTTGCTATCTTAGTATTTTCAAAAGGACTTGCCAATGTAACTCATATCTCATCTTTACCTACGCTTAAAATTTTTAAAAACACCCAACTTTCAACATTATACAAGCCGTTGATTTATCAAGGGCGAATGTGATTCGCCCCTACAATTCAAAAAACCATCAATAATCAATACGTTATCATTCTGAGTTGAGATTGGGTTAAAAACTTTGGAAAGTTCTGTATGAGACACGCCCTACTGTTTACCCCTGCTTTTGTGGCAAGCCTTGCCTTTGTTGGTATTGCCCAACTTATTGTCGCATCATCCACCTTTTTTATCGCAAATCTTGCCAAAAGTGTAACGGACGGTACGCTGTCGCTGCCTTATCTTATTGGTTTTGTGGCATCTTTGACACTCGTACTGATACCGCTTTATTTTGCCAGTATCTTTTTGGAAAAAGCCAAATTTGACTCGCTAGCACGTTATAACACTTTGTTTGATAAGCATTTTTTGGGAAAATCGTGTCATTATAATAACCACACCCTAAAACACACCGCCACCGCCATGCTCTCCCAAGAAAGCAAACACACCCTTGATGACAGCTTGCTTGGCGTTTTTGATATGATAACGCTACTATTAAATGTCGGATTCAACCTGATTGTCATTGCATGGGTGTTAGACGGCTTTATTTTATTGGGTTATGGCGTGGGCATGGTGCTTGCCATGGGAGCGGTGCATTTATTTAAAGACAGGCTTGGTAATCTTGCCAAAACCGCCCAAATGTCTCAGCTCATGCTGATGTCGGGGCTATCAAAGGCGTGGGATAATGTGATTATTTTTAATAAATACAATTACTTACGACACAATCGCACTCTGACAGACACCCTTAACACAGCCAAAACCGACAGTATCCATGCCAAATCCACGCGACACCTAAGCAGTAATGTGGGAATGCTTGTTTTGCTTGTGTGCGTCTTGACGGCAAGTGGCGTGCTGTTTTGGCAAAATTTGGGGGATATGACGATGCTTGCCATGCTCGTTGCTACGTTGCCACGCCAGATTCAAATGCTTCAAATGAGCCATGAACTCATTGGCTATCGGGCGGAAATTAGCACACTCATGGCTCGGCTTGACGGGCTAATCCAATTGTTTGATACGCCAAATGCCACGCTTGACAAGTACATTAAAAAAGATAGAATTTTTGTCAAACAGACCAATCAAGCCTTTGATTTTGATGAATTTTTGAAAAATCCGCCCAGCACAGGACGCATTACCCTTGTTGGCGATAATGGCGTGGGCAAATCGTGCGTGCTTTTGACATTAAAGAACAGGCTTGGCGAGCGTGCTTATTATCTGCCCGCCAAGCATGAGCTGATTTTTGATAATACCGAAGGCTCAACAGGACAGCGACTTATCGTTGAAATTGATAAGCTAACGGGCGATGATACGCCTATATTGCTCCTTGATGAATGGGACGCCAATTTGGATGGCGTGAACACGGACATCATTCACGCCAAGTTAGATGAAATTGGCAAAACAAGGCTTATCGTGGAAGTTCGCCATTGATTCAGTTTTGCAGGATACATCAAACCCCAACCAAGCCCATCATCAAAGCATTTACCACGGCCACCAGCCCCACTATCGCCCCAAGCTCCTTACCCAAACGAGCAGGACTGTGGCGGTGCGTGATGACGGCGTGGGTGTGCTTGATAAGTAGGGGAAAACATAATGCCAACACCCACGCCCTATCGCCAAAAATAATGGCATGATAGCCATAGCACATCATCGCCCCATATAAAAGGACGAGATAACCCACGATACGGTAGCGACCCAACACAATGGCAAGCGTTGTCTTACCACTGGTGCGGTCGGTGTCAGTATCTCGCAGGTTATTGATGTACAGCACACAGGCGGACAACAGCCCCACACCTGTGGCGATGATGAGATTTTGGGCGATGTCCACCCTGCCCGTTTGCAGATAATAACCGCCAAGCACCGCCACATAGCCAAAGAAAATCAGGACGGCAAGCTCACCAAGTGCATGATAGCCATAAGTTTTTTGCCCATGGTGTAACCCAATGCTCCCAAAATCGACACCGCCCCCAAGCCAAAAAACAGCACGATTTGATAAACCGTTAAAGGGCTTAGCCAAATCAGCACCGCCCCTGCCATCATGGTTTGGATAAGCCAAAGGACAAGCCACGCCCGAAACCTGCTTGCCGACACCGCCCCACTGCCAACCAGACGGGTTGGGCTGTCATGATGACGGTCTTGGTCGGTGCCACGAATGCCGTCGCCCAAATCATTGGCAAGGTTCGACAAAATCTGCAAAGACAAAGCGGTATAAATAATCAGCACACACAGCACCCAATTATCCACCCCAAATCCGCCAAGCGTGCGATACGCCAAGCCCTGCCCCACCCCAAGGCTCATGATGGCGATGGGATAGGTGCGTGGGCGAGTGGCGTGGAAGAATTGGATAATGGGCGAGTTGGCAGATGACATGATAAGCCAAGTGGGTTTATGAGTTGGGTTTTAAAGGTATTTAGGCTTTCTCTCGTCTTGCCATAAAAGTCGTCCAAAACCCCGACAAGGCATAAATCACACCAATGGCAAGCACGCCCACAGGAATGTCATACAGCACAATACCCATGATAAGCACGCCAATGATAAGCCCAACAAAAGGGATTTTTTGGCGGTCAAATTCTTTAAAACTGTAATATTTGACATTGCTCACCATAAGTAGTCCACAAATCACCGTCCACACCGCACAGATGGTGGCGAGCGTTTGGGGGGTAAGGGTGGCTCCATGGTCTCTTGTCACCATGACGCTTGACGTTACCAAAATCGCCGCCAAAGGACTTGCCAATCCGATAAAGTATTTTTTATCCACCGTGCCAATTTGCACGTTAAATCTTGCCAAGCGAAACGCCGCACAGACACTAAACACAAAGGCACACGCAAGCCCAAACCGCCCAAATTCATGCAAGGCAAAATGATACATGAGTACAGCAGGGGCAAGCCCAAAAGCGATACAGTCGGCAAGACTATCCAACTGCTCACCAAATGGGCTTTGGGCATTTAAGAGTCTGGCGGCTCGTCCGTCCATACCGTCCAAAATGGCGGACAAGAAAATGGCAAGGCACGCCTTATCAAACCGCCCCTCGCTACTGGCAACGATAGAAAAAAATGCCGAGAGCATGGACGCACTGGTGATAAGATTGGGAATGGGATAGACCCCACGGCTTATCTTTTTTTGATTGCCGTGTTGTTCGGTCTCAACGACTTCAAAGGCAATGCCATCATGGTCGTCTGGGTCTTTTTGGGAATGTGGGGACTGGGTTGTCATGGTGTTTTATTTTTAAAATCAATGGACTGTTGTTAATTATCTCGTATTTTGATATTTGGGCGAATAAATTGCCCTACAAACTTACCCAAACATCAGTTAATTAGCAATTTTTAAAATCATTCCCCAACCAACCATTTAACCACCGCCATGTCGTCCATGCTCATGGCAGGAGCGTCTTTTGGTTTTAGGATTGGGGCGAGCGTTTGTAAAATGGCTTTGGCGTGTTCGTCAAATTGCCAAGGCGGATTGATGATGTGTAGCCCTGTGCCGTTCATGCCCACTGCTACGTCATTGGGGTATAGGTTTAGCTCACAGACAAGCTGACGGCGAATGTCGGTGCGTTTCATTTTTTTATAAAACAGCTCTACCGCCTCTTTATTCTTAATGGGATACCACAGCACAAATGTTCCTGTGGCAAATTTCTTATGACTTGCCACAAGCAAATCTACTAAACGGCTAAAATCCTTATGCTCCTGCTCAAAAGGCGGGTCAAGCAGGATAATGCCACGCTTTTCCTTGGGCGGTAGCACGGCAGGCACACCTTCAAAGGCGTTGCGATGATGAATGCCAATGGGGAGCTGATAAAGCTGATAATTTAGGGCATCATACTCGTCTGCCACTGCTTCAAAGGCTTCGGCACGCAAGGGGGCGTTGTCCGAATGGTTTTGGGCGTGGTTGGCGATCCACCAAGGCGAACCTGGGTAGACGTGCTTATCATAGGTTTTGCGAGCGGTGTCAAGGTCTAATAGATACTGGGCAATGGCTTTTGGCGGTGTGCCAAGGTCGGCATTTTCTAAGGCACGAATGCCCTTGTCCGCCTCGCCTGTTTTGGTCGCCTCATCGCTTTCCAAGGAATACAGCCCACGTCCGCCATAAGCGTCAAGCACATAAAAGGGCTTGGCTTTGGCACTAAATTGGGCGAGCAGTTGGAGTAATAAAACGTGTTTGGCAACGTCAGCGAAGTTGCCTGCGTGGTAGGCGTGTTTGTAATTCATGGGAAAATGCGTGTAATTTTAAATGACTTATGGTAGCATAACTCACGATTTTTGGCTATTTTTTATTTTCATTCTCGTTTTCATCGGCTTTATCAGTCGGATTATTTAAAAAATTTAAAAACTTCTTTAAATTCACTCGAAACAAAAACGGCATGCCAAACCACGCAATCATTGCCAAAAACAGGCTCATGTAGAATGCCACCGCCCAACCCTTAATTGCCATGGCAAAAGCAAATGCGAGCAGCCCCATGCCCACCACCAAAATCATCTTTAAAATGCCCTTTTGGATAATGCGATAGCGACCCAAAATGAACAGATGATACAAACTTATCGGCATGGACAAGCCAATCAGCACATAGGGCAGGTAATGAAACGCCCAATACACCACCCCACTGTCTTTGAACGTCGCCATGCTCGCCAACGTGCCAAACACACAAAAACACACAATCGCCCCATAGCCCAAATACACGCTGACATTGGCAAGCCCCATCGCTTGCGTGATGACTTGGATGATTTTCTGATGTTTGGCTTGGGGGTTAGATTGGGTTGGGTTGGGGGCGTGGTTATCCATGCATGTCCTTTTATTTGTGTTTTTGGCGGTGTTTGGGCATACCTAATTTTGATATCAAATAAAATTACACGCCCTAATCTTTGCCTTTTTGCTCATTATCATGATAACTCCCGACATAGCGGGCAAGCTCTGGCGAGTTAAAATAACCATCAACCAACAAGCACGCCGAGACATCATCAATCGGGTCTCGCTCGTGCTTTATCCAGCCACGCTCCCACGCCATCATGCGAGCTTCGTGCGATGATAAGCGTTCGTCATACATGTACACCTGTACGGGCAAATGGCGTTCGCCCAGACGATGTGCCAGACGGCGAGCGAATTTAGCCGCCCGTTTAGAAAGCATAGAATCAGTGCCGTCCATGTTAAGCGGTAAGCCGACCACTACCACATCAATCCGCCACTGCTCAATGATGCCCAGTAGATTATCCCAGTCAGGCTGTCCGTTGTCCATCGCCAAAATGTCAAAGGGGCGTGCGTCTGCACTTAGGCTGTTGCCCAGTGCCATGCCCATTTTTTTGACGCCAAAATCTAGGGCTAAAATCAAAGTCGGTGTTATCATGAAATTCCTATTATTTGGCAAATCAAAATCGGCCACAGGTAAAGCAAATTAGCTTTTTAACTTTTTAAAAAATCACGTTTAAAAATCAAGCAAACCCTGTGGTCAAGGTAAATTTATCAGGGTCAATGCCCAGTTTGTCATAAGCCAACATCAATCTGTCTTCAAACTTCGCCCGAAACAATATCTCCAAATCAGCAGGGCAAACCAACCAGTCCTGCTCACTTATCTCCTGCTCCAACTGCCCTGCCGCCCAGTTACAAAACCCCATGCAAAGCAAAAAGTGGGGCAAGCTGTCGCCTGATATCAGGCTTAGCACGTCTTTACTGGTCGTGATACATACGTTCTCGCCCACCGCAAACGATGACGCAAACTCGGGCAGTCCTGTGTGTAGCACAAAACCTGCTTCGGGGCGGATAAAGCCCCCATGCATGGCAGGGGTGTTCATCGCCTTTTGGCTGGCGGGCAAATCAAGCTCGTGTAGCAAACCGCCCACCGAAGCACCGAGGGGCTTATTAATCATAAATCCCCACGCCCCGTCAGTGCTGTGACGACAGATATAAATCAATGCGTCAGCAAAGCGTTCATCAGGCATGGACGGACTGGGCAATAAAAAATGATGAGTTAAGTTGGAAAATTTTTTCAAATCAGCTCGCTTGGGGATGTCATTATCATTAGGGTCAATATGGGGCAAAATCGCCATTTTGCAAGGTTTGTGAATGGTAAGGCTATGAGCTGGCTTTATTGATATCATCAAGCAAGCCCTTGACGTGAGCCCGAGTCGCTTCGGTGATGTTTACGCCACCTGACATGCGTGCCAACTCATCAATCTGTCTGTCGCCTGTGATGATGGACAAATGACTCATCGTCTGCTCGCCATGCTCTTTGTGCACCAAGATATGACGGTGTGCCGCCGCCGCAACCTGTGCTTGGTGCGTGATGGCGAATAACTGCTGATGGTTGCCCAAACTTCTTAGTAGCTCGCCCACCACCTGAGCTGTACCACCACTAATACCCACGTCCACTTCATCAAACACCAAGGTCGGGCGTGTCTCTTGATTCACGCCTGCACTCATGACCTGCATGATGAGAGCCATGCGAGACAGCTCACCCCCTGACGCCACTTTGTGTAGCGGTTGCATGGGCATGCCGACATTGGCACTAAACATGAGAGCAATGTCAAACATCCCGCTACCGCCATACTGATGTGTCTCTTTGGGGCTAAACTCAAAGAGACAGCTGGCGTTCGGCAGGGCAAGTGCCGATAGGCGATGAGCCAGTTCATCAGCGATTTGTGGGGCGATTTTGGTGCGTTCGTGATGCAGTTTGTCCGCCACACTCACATACTCATCCCATGCCCCTGCCACCTGCTCATCCATGGTCTCGTTATCAGGCAGGCTCTCTAATTTGTCCAGCTCCGCTTGCCACTGCCCTGCCTGTGCGGTCAGCTCATCTGTGGTCGTGTGGTATTTTTTGGCAAGGCGATGAGCCAGCCCCATGAGATTATTAAGCTCATTTAGTCGCTCTTCGTCAGGCAGTGACTGCTCGGCATAGTCCATAAGCCGTGCCACCGCGTCATCTATCTGCTCGGACGCTTGGGTAAGTAGCTCGCTACACTCGGCGAACACTCGGCTTTTGTCCGATAAGTTATCACAGATTTTTAGACTGCGTGCTAACAGACCCGACACACTCATCTCGTCATTGTCTAGGTGCGTGACTGCTTGCAGTGCTGACTGCATGAGATTTTCAAGGTTGGACAGCTCATCATACTCTTGTTCTATCTCGCCAATATCCACCGCCATGAGTGGCTCAATGTCGCTTAGGCGTGATGACAAAAGTGCCATGCGGTCAGCACGCTGAGTGGACATGGCACGAGCGTCATCGGCTTCTTTTTTTAGGCGTTGGTATGTGCTAAAGGCGTCTTTGGTCGCTGATTTTAGGGCGTGCAAGCCCCCCACATCATCTAGCCAATCGATGACAAACTGCGGTTTTAGCAGTTCAAGCCCTGCATGCTGTGAGTGGATATTAACCAAAATACTGCCCAGTGATTTTAGTTCGCTAAGGCTCGCTGGCACGCCATTTATCCATGATTTTGAGCGTCCATTGGCACTGATTTTGCGGCGGATGAGCAGTGTGTCTTCTTCTAGCTCTCGCTCATGCTCGGCAAACCACTGGCTCACTTTGTCATTATCGGTTATATCAAACTCGCCAAACACCGACGCTTCACTCTCGCCAAAACGCACCATGCCAGCATCAGCTCGTCCGCCCACACAAAGCGATAAAGCATCCAATATCAAAGACTTACCTGCACCCGTCTCGCCCGTGATGACATTAAAACGCTCATCAAAGACGATTTCATGGTGCTTAATCAAAGCCAAATTATCTAAGGTTAGGGCTGTTAGCATGAATGTTCCATTATAAGTATGAATCGTTGCGATATTTTAGCACAATCAGGGCTTGTTTGGATAATTTGGTCGGGTAAAAGAAATGGCACTCATCCAAAAAGTATGCTGTAACAAAAACTAAAAAGACAACTTGAACAAAAGTTGGTAATTTACGGTTATGAAGACACAAATTACCATTACTTGCCCAAGTTGCCTATCAGTTAGTATAAAAACCCCCTCTCCAAACTACC
>NZ_MXAP01000148.1 GCF_002027555.1 Moraxella equi | reverse complement strand
GTTCTAACCAATCATAAACCGTTTGGGTGTTGGTGTGGTGTTTATGATAAGACAAAGCAAACAATTGATTGTGACATAAAGCACCAATGACATCAGCCCTCAACCTGCTGTTTTGGTAGTTATGATACAAGATGCTAGGCTGACCAATAGGAGCATCACCATAAGGACGATAAGTGTGTGCTTCAAACCCTGATTCATCCATGTAGATGATGGGATGGTCTTGCTCTTGATAGGCGGTAAGTTTAGCTAAATACTCTAACTGCTTATTGATGTCTGACTTTGGGTGTATTCTTTTGTTTTTTTTATGAGTAATGCCCAATCTTTTTAAAGCTTTGTAAATGCCCATGTCAGTACAACCAAATCGTCTTGCTCGCTCATACAGATAATCATAGGGATAATCTTCTACATCTTGGAGTAATGCCTCATCATTTATCTTTCTAGGCTTTACTTCTTTGGTGGGTTTAATCTCTATGTTTTGTTGCCAGTTTTGTAAGGTACGAGTAGAGACATTTAAGTAAAGAAGCTACCTTGCGATAAGACATGCCTTTGTCATTGATGAGCGCCAAAGCTTTTTTACGAAAGTCTAAGGAGTAGGTCATGGTATTTAAAGCTCTATTTAATGAATGTTAGGGTATTGTAGCATATTTGGGGTT
>NZ_MXAP01000147.1 GCF_002027555.1 Moraxella equi | reverse complement strand
TTTAAGTTCGGTTGGTATACCATAAGCATAAAGGCAGATATGGGTATCTTAGGATTTGTGCAGAGCTTAATCAAACACTTACTGGTCAGGGCATTATCATCAACCATAAAAAGGGACAACGCTTAATGCAAGCAATGGGCTTAAAAGCCAACATCAGACAACAAAGACATAAACCCTATTCATCCTATCAAGGTGAACACCAAGATAAAATTAAAGAGAATGTCCTACAAAGAGGCTTTTAAGCCACAAGACTCAATCAAAAGTGGGTAACGGACATTACAGAGTTTAAGGTTGAGGTTGTATCAAATGGGGGTGATGGCAAAACTTACCAAAAACTCTATTTATCGCCCATCATAGACTTGTTTAATGGGGAAATTGTGAGTTATACCATCAAAGAGCATCCTACTTATGACTTAGTTAAAGAAATGCTTGATGATGCCTTACTCAGATTAAGTAAAGATAATCAAGAAAACCAAGCAAACAAGCTACCAAATGACAAGCCTATTATCCATTCAGACAGAGGTTGGCGTTATCAGATGTTTCATTACCAACAAACCCTAACAGAACAAAACATCATTCAAAGCATGTCAAGAAAAGGCAACTGCCTTGATAATGCAGTGATAGAGAGACTCGAAGGCACATTAAAACAGGAAATCTTTTATGAACAAACCAAGTTTGCTTCAATCAATGAACTTAAAACCACCATTGATGAGTACATTCATTATTACAATTATGATAGAATAAAGACCAAACTAAAAGGACTAAGTCCTGTAAGGTTCAAAGAACGATACAGGACTTAGTCCAATCAGGGTTAATACAGCCACTTGCAACAACTTAACCTTCAATCTGTTGTCTAAAGGGGGGGGTTGGTTCAGTATAAAAGCGGTTATTATTTGTAAACCCAATCAATGATGCCCTTCCTTTGCATGATTTAAGGTATGTTTAGGGATATAGACGGTTAGGTTTTCGTCAGCGACCACACATTGGCACGATAGGCGAGAGTTGGGTTCTAGCCCCCACGCACGGTCAAGCAAGTCAGCTTCTATGTCGTCCATTTCTTCTAGGCTATCAAAACCTTCACGGACAACCACATGGCACGTGGTACACGCCTTTGAGCAGTCGCAAGCGTGTTCAATGTTAATGCCGTGTTCGTGCAAGCCTTCAAGCAGGTTTTCGCCTTTGTTTAGCTCAACGGTTGCCCCTTCTGGACAGATTTCGTGGTGGGGAAGTACGGTTACAGTTACCATAATAGTTTTACTTAATTATTTAAAATCAATAGGTTGTAATTAGTAGGCTCGGCAATTATTGCCAATCGCTTGCCTTAGTGCCAGCAAGTGCCTGTTTGACATTTTGGTTCATGATGACGGACGCAAAATTATCCGACAACGGTTTTAATTCGCTCACCGCCTTATCCAGCATTGCTTTATCATCGACAGTTTGGGCGGTGTCAATGGCGGATTTTACGGCGGTTATTTTTTCGTTTAATTTGGTTTTGTCGTCATCGCTTAAAAGCTCGCCAAATTCACCCAATGCCGATTGCAATGCCAAAATCTCACGCTCGGCTTCTACTTTGGCTTCGATAAGCATACGCTTTTCTTTATCGGCTTTGGCGTGGATAAAGCCTGCTTTTAACAGCTCTTCTTGTTGCTCTTCGGTCAGCCCATAGCTTGGCACGACATCAATTTTACTGGCGACTTTGGTGGTTGTCTCCATTGCCGATACGGTAAGCTGACCGTTGGCATCAATGGCAAAGGTAACTTCCACACGGGCAAGCCCTGCTTTCATCGGTGGAATGCCCGTCAGCGTAAAATTCGCCAAAGTACGACAATCCGCCACGGTCTCACGCTCGCCTTGCACCACATGAATCACCATGCCCGTCTGAGCGTCCGTGTGCGTGGTAAAGGTCTGTCTGCGTGCCACAGGAATGGGGGTGTTGCGTGGAATGATGACTTCGGTCAGTCCGCCCATGGTTTCAAGCCCAAGCGATAGGGGCGTAACATCAAGCAGAAGCAGATTGTCATCTTGCTTGTTGATGAGCTGATGAGCAAGCCTTGTCGCCCCAAGTGCCACGACTTCATCGGGATTGATAGAGCATAACGGTTCTTTATCAAAAGACGCCTGCACTGCATTTTGCACGATTGGCATACGAGTAGAACCGCCCACCAGCACCACATCAACCAGCTCATGCTTGTCAAGGCGAGCGTCCGCCAACACCTGCTCACAAAGCTGTAAGCTACGGCGAATCACAGGTTCACAGATTTGGGCGAGTGTGTCTTGGTTTAGTAGGGTGCTAAATGGCACACCGTTAATCTCAATATCTACCGACACCGCTTGACGCTGTGAGAGTTTTTGTTTGTAGCTTTTGGCAAGGTTGGCAAGGGTGCTTTTTTGGGCGTTGTCCACGCCTTTGGGGTCATGTCCTGCCGATTTGATAAAAAAGTTGGCAATCAAGCGGTCAATGTCATCTCCGCCCAAAGCCGAATTTCCGCCTGTGGCCAAGACTTCAAACACTCCGTCTTTTAGGGATAGCACCGACACATCAAACGTCCCCCCGCCTAGGTCATAAATCAGATAAGTGCCTGTTTTGGCGGATTTGTCAAGTCCATAGGCAATGGCAGCGGCGGTTGGCTCATTTAAAAGGCGTAAGACATTGAGTCCAATGCTCGCCCCTGCGTCTTTGGTGGCTTGGCGTTGGGCTTCGTCAAAATAGGCAGGCACGGTAATCACCACCCCTTGTATGCTGTCAGGCGGTAGGCTTGCCTTGGCGTGGTTGTAGAGCTTGGCTAGGATATGGGCAGACGTTTCAACGGGCGATTTGTCGCCTTGTGCAGTAACGAACGCTGGCATGGCGTTGTCGCCCCCAACCAGCTCGTAAGGGTGGCTAAATTTAATATCGGCAAGCGAACGCCCCATAAAGCGTTTGGCAGAAATAATGGTGTTTTTGGGGTCATTATAAGTCAAGGCGTGCTTACCCACAATGGGGACGTCCGCCTTGTCGCCATAATAGACCACGCTCGGTAATAGGGGGCTGTCGCCAAAGGGCAACACGTCCGCCCGTCTTGAGCGTACCACGCCCACCAAAGAATGAGTCGTCCCTAAGTCTATGCCCAAGGCATAGCGGTGCTCGTGGGGTTTGGCGGATTGGTTGGGTTCGCTGATTTGAAGTAGGGACATGGTATTATGGCATTTTATGGGTTGTTTAAGTTTTTTGAATTTTAAAATAATAAAAAATCACACATATAAATCATCATCTTGCCCGTCATCTTGGCTTGATGATTTGGACAGAGCGTCCGTCATGTCATCGTGCAATTTACCCAAAAAGCGTAATTTTTGGGCGATGATTTGGGCGGTTTGCCAGTCTTTTGCTTGATAAACGCTGTCAAAGTCGTCTGCCGTTTGGCTCATTAAGGTATTGATATTGTTGGCAATTTGACTGATTGTATGTTTATCATTGTCAAAAATGGCATCTTCTAACTCCATGCGATAGCTCATCATCTGCATCAAAAACGGCTCATCGGCAATGGTTTTGTCCGAATTAAGTGCCACGCCTGATAATTCAAGCAAATAGACTGCACGGCTGTCATCACGGTTTAGGGTGTCAAAAGCGTGGTTAATCAAAGCGGTATTTTGCTCGGCTTGGGCGATATTGTCGGCATTGTCGGGGTGGTGCTGTTTTTGCAGGTGTAAAAAGGTCGCTTTTAGGGCGGATTTGTCAATGCCAAACGCCACAGGTAGCCCAAACAATTCAAAAAAATGATTGGTTAATAACGCCATAAGTTACACCGTAAAGGATTCGCCACAACCGCATTCACCTGTTTGGTTGGGGTTTGTAAATTTAAAGCCAGAATTTAGCCCTTCGGTAACGTAATCCATTTGTAAGCCGTCCAGATAGACAAGGCTTTTTGGATCAACGAACACACCCACGCCGTCATTGTCAAATCGTTCATCGGTGTCGTTTGGTTCATCAACAAATTCAAGCACATAGGCAAGACCTGAGCACCCCGCCGTGCGTACGCCGACACGAATGCCCACACCGCTTCCACGATTTGCCAAAAAGTCTTTGACGTGCGTTATCGCTCGGTCTGTTAGAGTAATCATAAGTCTTTCCTATGGATTGAAATATTAAATAAAAAAATTATTCGCTTACAACCGCCATTGCATTCATCGTCATTAATGCACCCTGCTTGGGCAAATCAGCAACAACAATGACGGTTCTTGCAGGAAAATTGCCGTCAAAAAATTCCATATATCCACGATTCATTTCTTGAAAATCATCAACATTTTTTAAAAAAACATGGATATGTAAAATATTTTTTAAATCAGCATTGGCGGATTTTAGCATGGTTTGAAAATTCAACAAAATTTGTTTTGCTTGGTCATAAGCATTGTCAGTTTCAATTAAGCCAGTCTGCGGATTAACAGCGGGCGTTCCAGAAATATGAATGATATTTCCTGCTTTACTAAAATGACTATATGCACCGATTGGCTTAAACAAATCATCAGGTGTATAATTTTCAATAACCATGTCCCCCCCCAAAAAAATTAAGCCGCCGCTACTTTGGCTTGATAATCATCAATCGCCGCCTTAATCGCATCTTCGGCAAGTACCGAGCAATGCACCTTGACAGGAGGCAATGCCAATTCTTTGGCGATGTCTAGGTTTTTGATGGCACGGGCTTCGTCTAGGGTTTTGCCTTTGAGCCATTCGGTAACGAGCGAGCTTGATGCGATTGCCGAGCCACAGCCATAAGTTTTAAACTTTGCGTCTTCGATGATGCCATCATCACCGACTTGAATTTGTAAACGCATCACATCGCCACAGGCGGGGGCTCCCACCATACCTGTGCCAACGTTTTTGGCGTTTTTGTCTAGGTTACCCACATTGCGGGGGTTTTCATAATGGTCAATGACTTGGTCTGAATATGCCATAGTTTTTCTCTCTTTGTTTGGGATGATTGCCTTGCGTTTTTAATTAGGACTAAAATTGGCTTGGAACAATCAAAATTAAATATGGGTTTTGATTGGTGCGTCATACACACCTTACAATTTCTGAAGCAAGATTAATGCTCTTGCCACTCAACCTTACTAAAATCCACCCCTTCTTTAAACATATCCCATAGGGGCGACAGCTCACGAAGTTTGTTTACCGCATCGGTGATTTGGGCAAGCACACGGTCAATGTCTTCATCGGTAGTATAGCGACCGATACTAAAACGAATGGACGAGTGAGCCAGCTCATCGGGGCGACCAATGGCACGCAAGACATAAGACGGCTCTAAGGTTGCTGACGTACACGCCGAACCAGACGACACCGCCAAATCTTTTAGGCTCATCATTAGACTCTCGCCTTCGATGAAGTTAAAGCTCACGTTTAGGATATTGGGAATGCCATGCTCAAAACTGCCGTTCAAATAAATCTCTTCAATGCCTTGCAAGCCATTCCACAGCTTATCACGCAGACGAGTGATGTGGACGTGGTCTTCGTCAAAACGAGCAACCGACAAAGCAAACGCCTCGCCCATACCCACGATTTGATGCGTGGCAAGCGTACCAGAACGCATGCCTCGCTCGTGTCCACCGCCGTGCTGTTCGGCTTTGATACGCACACGGGGCTTACGGCGAACGTATAATGCACCAATCCCCTTAGGACCGTAGATTTTGTGTCCTGAAAAGCTCATCAAATCCACTTTTAGCTCTTCTAGGTTAATCTTGATTTTGCCAACGGCTTGAGCAGCGTCCACATGGAACAATACACCCTTAGCACGGGTAATCTCACCAATTTTGGCAATGTCAGTTACCGTACCAAGCTCGTTGTTTACCGCCATAAGGCTGACCAAAATCGTATCGGGACGAATGGCTTCTTCTACCTGCTCGGGCGTGATAATCCCTGTGGCTTCTTGGGGGATAAGATAGGTAACTTCAAAACCTTCTTCTTCTAATTGACGGCAGGTGTCTAGGATTGCTTTGTGTTCAATCTTTGATGTGATGATGTGTTTGCCTTTTTGATGATAAAAATGAGCCACGCCTTTTAGGGCTAAGTTGTCCGACTCGGTTGCCCCACTGGTAAACACAATCTCACGGCTGTCGGCACCGACTGTCTCGGCAATCTGCAAACGGGCATTTTCTACCGCTTCTTCGGCTTGCCAACCAAAGCCGTGCGAGCGACTGGCAGGGTTACCAAAAATCCCGTCAAAGGTCATGTATTTGACCATTTTGTCGGCGACTTCTTGGGCGACTGGCGTGGTGGCGGCATAATCTAAATAAATAAGTGATGACTGGCTCATGCTGGATTAACCCCTAAGTTAATTGTATTGATTGAATTGGTTTTGTCGTTTTTCTCGCCAACCATTTTTTGTTGTTGGCGGTCGGCGATGTACCCTGTGTGCTTGGATTCTAAAAGTTGGGCTAGGGTAACATTGCTTAGATAGGCTTCGATGTGGCTTGATAAGTTGTGCCACAGGTCGTGCGTTAGGCACATCTCGCCATCTCGGCAGTCACCCTTGCCACCGCACTGCATGGCGTTAATGGACTCATCGACGGCGGTGATGATGCTCATGATGTCAATCTCGTCTAAGGGTTTGGCAAGATGATAACCGCCAGATGCCCCACGAGTACTGCTGACCAAGCCTTTTTTGCGTAGCTTTGAGAAAAGTTGTTCAAGATAAGAGATGGAGATGGATTGACGCTTTGCAATGTCAGACAAGGATACCGCCCCTTGATGGCGACTTTCTTGTACCGCCAAATCAAGTAGGGCGGTTACTGCATAGCGTCCACGAGTTGTCAATCGCATAATAGGGTTTCCAAATTGCCTAGCCTAACGTTGATGGCAACTAAGCTAGGCGTGGGTAGATAATATGTGACTATTATAATAATTCCTAGTAATCCAGTCAAGATTATTTTTTATCAAAGTAATTGATTTTTGCCATTGATAAAATTCATCATAAATTTATCTTTTGAATTGCCTGTCAGATATAGCCCAAATTAAACTGAAACTAAATATTGAGAGTTATCATAGCATGGCAGATGTGGTTTGCAATCCGACTAAAGGAGTAGGAATTGATATTTGGCGTTAGGGCAAAAAATCAAGCCAATAAAATAAATAACCAATAAAATCAATAAAAAGGCGGAAAGGTCGCCTTTTTATGCGTAAAAAATAATCAAACAAAGTTCATGATGATGGCAACCAGTGCGATGATGCCCACGACAACAAGGGCGATAAAGGTGCTTTTTTGTTTGCCTTGTAGTTCGATGAGAGCAGTATTTAGCTTGTGATTATGTATCGTTAGCTCATCAATGCGAGCAGACTGCTCGGCGATTTTGGCTTTGTAGTTTTCTTGTTTTTCGGCTTTTTGTTCGGGGGTGGGGGTAGGTTTGCCTTTGACTTTGCCCAGTAGATTTTGAATGACACCGCCCACGCCCAACTGCACCAAAAATGCCTTAAAGTCATGCACATCTTCATGACTGCCACGAATTTGTAGCGACTCAACACTGCTACTGCTATGCGTGGTAATGGCATTGATGAGCTGAAAACTGTAAGCGTTTACCGTCATGTCGGGCGTGGTTTTATCATTGGGCAGGCGGTCATCAAGTAGCACCCCGCGATAGCCAAACGTGGCATAAAACTGCACGTGAGGCAGGTAGGTACGAATGCAGACCACCGTACCACGCTCGGCAAGTGGGTAGGCAAGCTGTCGCAATTTGGGGTCAAAGCGGAGAATTAGAGTGATGGCTGATTCTAAAAACACCAATAGAACATTTAACAACCCACGAGAGACACCGCCATCATCGGTGCGATAGGTTGGTTGTGGATTACTGGGTTTGGTGTTGTGAGTCGGCTGTGGGTCGGTCATGCGTGATTATCTGATTAAAAAATAATGCTAATGATAAAATGATATCCAAAAAAAGTAAACCACCTTAATGTAACCAATGCGTGATTTTTTGGTAAAAAAGGATAAAAGTAAGCTTTTATCGTAAATATCACGCCTTTGATGGGGTATTTTTGTAAAAAAGATAAAAATATTTTGCCATACCCCTTGTAAAATGGGCAATACCCTTATACAATGCACTCAAAATAAGCCCAAGCATGCAGTATGTGTTGTAGGCTTAGATTTGCTTTTGCTGACTTTATTGCTATTGCAAGACTTAGCAAATGTAAATTCATTTCACATTCTTATCATCAACACAACATGAGGATAAATCATGAATAAATCAGAATTAGTAGACGCTATCGCCAGCGAAGCAGGTCTTACCAAAGAGCAAGCCACCAAAGCCATTAATGCTTTTACTTCTAGTGTGCAAGGTGCCTTGGAGCGTGGTGATGACGTGGTATTGGTCGGTTTTGGTACTTTTAGCGTGAAAGAGCGTGCTGCCCGCACAGGTCGCAACCCTAAGACTGGTGAGCCACTACAAATCGCTGCCAGCAAAGTGCCAGGCTTTAAAGCAGGTAAAGGTCTAAAAGACGCGGTAAACCCTGCTGACAAAAAAGCTGCTAAAAAAGGCAAAAAATGATTTTATCATTTTAAAATTATAGCCTTTTAAGCTAAAAACGCACCCCTTATCGGTGCGTTTTTTATTGGGCGGATTTTTTAGGAATGTTAGGGTGTGTTGAACATTGATACACCCACCAAACCCCAAAATA
>NZ_MXAP01000146.1 GCF_002027555.1 Moraxella equi | reverse complement strand
TGTGAACAGGTTCTTAGGAACAGATTGCAATTTATCCCAAAGCACAGTAATATAGGTTGTCCCTTTATCAATAAATAGGAGTGCTTATGAGCAGTCAAATTACCTTAGGTGGCAATGCCGTTGATGTGGCAGGCGAGTTTGCCAAAGTGGGCGAGACGGTCGCTGATTTTGTCTTAGTGGGTAATGATTTGGCGGATGTTAAATTGTCCGATTTTGCAGGCAAACGTAAGATTTTAAACATTTTCCCAAGCATTGACACGGGCATTTGTGCCACGTCCGTACGAGTGTTTAACCAAAAGGTAGGCGAGCTTGATAATACCGTGGTACTGTGCATTTCGGCAGATTTACCCTTTGCCCAAGCCCGTTTTTGTGGGGCAGAAGGGCTTGACAATGTCAAAACTTTGTCCGCTTTTAGAAATGCTGATGTCGCCAAAAACCTTGGCGTTGCCATGACATCAGGAGCATTGGCAGGGCTAACCGCTCGTGCGGTCATTGTGCTAGATACTGATAACAAAGTATTGCACAGCGAGCTTGTGCCAGAGATTAAACAAGAGCCTGATTATGATAAGGCGTTGGCATCCCTTGCTTGACTTCATTTGATAAAATAGCCCGAATGTGGGCTATTTTTTTAATATTTAAAATTATTTAACATAATCCTAATTAATTAATTTATTTACGATAATTGCCACAAAGAATTGGCATGCCTTATATTTATGCGGTAGGGGGTATCACCGATGTTTTACCTTGCCAATGCCACACACATATCAAGCAAGCGATTGGCATAGCCGACTTCGTTATCATACCATGCTAGGATTTTAAATTGGCAACCCGCTTGCATAAGCTGAGAGCCGTCTATGATGAGCGAATGGGTATCGCCGATAAAGTCAGATGAAACAAGCGGTTCATCGGTATAATCCATAATCCCACGCAGACGGTTTTGGCTTGTGTGTTTTAAGAGTTCTCTGATGTCGTCAAGGGTAGGGGCTTTTTCAAAGATGACCGTGATGTCAATGCAGGCGACATTGACCGTTGGCACTCGGATAGAATGCCCGCTTAATTTGCCTTGTAAAAATGGTAACACTCGCACACTGGCATTAATGCTGCTTGACGTGGTGGGAATGATGTTTTGCCCTGACGCTCTTGCTCGCCTTAGGTCTCGGTGGGCTTGGTCTAGCACCGTCTGGTCGGCGGTTACGGCATGAATCTCGGTCATCATCACGCTGTCTATGCCATAGATTTGCAAGGTGTGCAGTAGGGGGACTAGGGCTTGGGTAGTGCAGGACACGCCTGAGATAATCGGTAAATTGGTATGCAGTATCTCATCATTAACCCCCATGACCACGCTGGCATCCACCGTATCAAAGGGGGCAGAGCCGATGATGACTTGTTTTGCCCCTGATAAGCGGTGCAGGCTTGCATCATCATAGGAGCGAAAACGCCCTGTGCATTCTAACACCACGTCAATGTCAAGCTCGCCCCATGCGATGTTAGTGGGGTTTTTTTGGTTAAGTAGTAAAATCTGGCATAGGGTTTGCCCGTTTTTTTGTAAAATCAAATACTCATCTTGTAGATGTGCGTCCACACCCAGTCTGCCGTGCGTGCTGTCAAATTTTAATAAATGCAGGAGCGTGTGAGCGTCTGCGATGTCATTGATGGCGATGATGTCAAGGCGGTCAAATCTTGTGATGTTGGACAGATACGCACGCAGTAGCATTCGCCCAATGCGTCCAAAACCGTTGATGGCAAGGCGAAGGGTCATGGCTTATCCTGGTTGGTGTTACTGTTGGCTGTTTTGCTGTCATCTGCCGTGTCTGTTGTGTCGGCTTTATCGGCTTTGGAGATGTCCAAAAATGCCAACGCCAGCCTTGCGATGTTGTAATAGCCATTGCCTTTACCACTCATCTCTACGATGGGTTTGAGTTTGATACCGCCTTCAAATTCGCCTTGGGCGTCGAGCTTATCATGGATGGCTTTGATGGCGTGTAGCTCATCATCACTGGGGGCAAAACGCAGGTAGTCGTCTTTGCCATCACGTTCGATGAGATGAGTGATGTGGCTGATGATGGTGGATTTGGCAAGCTCACGTTTCTGTGCTATCTCATCAAGACTAAGACCTTCTTTGATGAGTGCTAGGGTCTCATCTAGGGTTTTGCCGACTTGGGCAGGTGATTTGCCTTGGGTGTGGTTGGCGTTGATGTGCTGTTTGCGGGCTTGCTCATCTTTGCCTTTTTGCAAAAGTTTTTCTTGGCGAGCGATAATGGCATCATCAGTAATGCCATCACAGGCGATGATGAACTGTTTGTGAATCTCGCTTAGAGTGTCATCATCTAAGGCGTAGAACTTTTCGGCTTGTTCGTCGGCAATCTCTAATAGACGATTATTGACGTGAAACACCCATTCATCTAACAGTAGGCTGTTTTTGTTCATGCCAAGGAGTTTTAAGCCGTCCAGCGACCGCAGGCGAGAGAGAGCGACATAGCCTTGCCCCATCTCAAAGGTGCGAGATAAATCAATCTCGGCAGCATCTAGGGTCATGCCTTGGCTTTTGTGAATGGTGATTGCCCATGCTAAGGCAAGGGGGATTTGGCTGTAACTGGCTAATATTTCGCCTTGGTTGTCTTCTATCGTCCATTCATCAGGCTCGGCATAGACCATGCGACCACTATTGAGTCGTACCATGGGGTATTTAATGGTGTTGGCGGACTCGTTACTACCATCAATGTTTGCCTGTGGTAGGGCGACAAAATCAACCACTTCGCCCATCGTGCCATTAGAGACACTAAGGTTTTGGTTGTTTTTGACAAACATGACCCGAGCCCCGACTTTTAGGGTTAAAGATGGGGCGGCTTTGACGTTTTTGGCGAGCATTTCTATCAAGGCTTTATCGCCATAGGTGGTGCAGTCAAAGGTGTGGGCATCGCCATCTAGCAGAGCAAGCTGTTCTTGGTTGATGCTGTCCACGTTGCCATTATGAGTGTACATACGTGTACAATTATCGCTGATGTCGTTATGGCGAGTGCCAAGCAAGATGTCTTGGGCGAGAGCATCCACGTCCTGATGGCGGATTTGGTTTAAGATGTCGTTTAGGCTCATGCCAAACCGTTCACGCTCATCATGCCCTGCTTGACGGTGCTGTTCTGATAGGTAGCAGATTTGAAAATTGGCATTTTTCCATGCCTTTGCCATAAAGGCAAACTTTTCTTTGTTGCTCTCACCTTTGTTGCCAACAGGGGGTAACTGAAAAAAATCGCCCGAGAAAATCACCTGCACCCCACCAAAAGGGGCGTCATTTTCACGAATGGTACGTAAAATCTCGTCCAACAAGTCCACTTGTTTGGCATGGAGCATGGAAATCTCATCGATGATGAGTACCTTAGCGTCTCTTAGGCGGTCGGTCACGGCTTGGCGATATCTTAGACGTTTAAAATCTTCATCGGTAAAGCTGTCCTTGATGCCCATGCCAGACCATGCGTGTATCGTCATGCCGTTCATGTGCGTGGCGGCAATGCCTGTACTGGCGGTAATAGCAGCTGAGATGCCACGCACTCGCAGATAGTGAATGTACTGGTTTAGGACATAAGTTTTGCCTGCTCCTGCCTGCCCTGTCAAAAAGACGTTTTGTCCTGTTTTTAAAATATCAAGTGCAATACTTTGTTTCATGGTATTTACTTTGGTAGCTGTGGCGGTTTGTCGGGTTTGGGTAGTGGGTTTTTGGCATTGGTCTCGCTATTCATGTCAAGCCCCGTCTCGCCTGCTTCGATAGGCTTATCATCTTGCTTAACTTTATTGAGCATGCCTTGGCTTAGGTCGGTTTTGGCGACATTGACCGCATTTTGGATGTCTTTTAGGGGGTCGGTTTTTTTATTGCCCAGACGACGGACGACCGAACCGCTAGGAATGGCGGTCTCTTTGACATTGTCATCATAAATAATCCGACCTTCGCTGTCAATACGTGCGTATTTAACGCTTTCATTTCTAGGAATGAAAAAGTCTCGTGGGCGTGTGATTAGGTGCTTGAACATCAGCTCGCCCAAATCTTTCCACTGGCTAAAATGCACTTCTTTGGAACGTAGGGCAATCATGAGCGACAGTGAAAAACTAACAATCAGGTTCACCATGCCGATGAGCAATACCCCAACAAAGGCATACAGGGCAAGTTGCCATGTCAAATCATCAGGGGATAAGAAAAACAGCCCATGCACAAGGTTGGCGGAGGCAAAGGCGATGTGGCGAATGTCAAGTGGCAGTCCGAGCATGTAGCCGATGGTGGCGGTACTGCCCAAAAAACAGCCAAAGATAAAGTTCCCCATAATTGCCCCAAGATTAGCTTCTACAAAACTGCCAAGACGGTTTTGCCAGCTTTGGGGCATGAGACGAGCAAGCAGGCGATGACGTTTGACTCGTTCGCCGATTTTATTAAAGGCGGCAAGGTTATCATAATACCCCGAGATAAGTCCTGATAGGAACAAAAACACCCCAGCGATGGCAGCGTGTGGCAAGGAGAGTGAACGCAAGGGGTCAAGCTCGTGGAGCAGGTAGGCGGCCTTTTCGGTGCTAATCATCGGCTCACCATAGAACTGCACCCAGCCAAAGGCGATGAGTAGGGCGATGGGCATGGCGATGGAGATGTTACCCATGATGGCGATAAACTGCGTTCGCATGATGTCCACGACCAACTCAGCAAGTTTGGTTAGCTGTTTTTTGTTACTAGATCCTTCTGAGATGGTGGAGGCGATGGCGGCGGCGGTCATGGCGGGCTGTTTGGTGGCGACTGTCCCCCCTACGATGTGAATGCCGACAAAGCCAAGCCCATAAATCATGCTGTTCATGAACGCTTTGCCAATAGGGGCAAGCACGAGCGATGAGCCTAGGATTTTTAAGGTTGCCATAAAAGCGATGAGAAAACCACCAATGGCTGCCTTTTTGTACATTTTTTTGTAGCCAAGCTTGTCGGTACTGATGTAATGCTCGCCCACTTGACCTGAGTTTTCGGTTATTTTACGAGACAGCAGGCGGGTGTTATTTTTGATGAGATAGCCAAAGCTGTATCGGGTTTTGGCGGTGCGGACAATCTCTTGGGTTAGCTCCACGATGGCTTTGTCGCGGTTTTTGTTTTTGTCAGAGACGAGTTCAAGCAAGATATGCATGCGGTGAATGCTTTGCTCAAGTCGCACAAGCATATTAGTCATACGAATGGAAATGCCCGTTTTGTACACCCGTTTTCGAATGTTATCAACAATGTCTTGGCACTGCTCTAGCATGACAAGCAAAGGAGCAGGGTCAATGTCCACATCAGGCATGGTGTCGGTCATGGCGTCCAAGTTATGGGACTGGCGATACTGATTGACAAACAGGACGGTCTCTTGGTTTTGGGCGACAAAGGCGGCGGTGTAGTTTAAAACCTGTGGGTAGGTATCCATCATCTCAGTGTGTAGCCCAATGCCACTGATGCGATAGGATAAGATGACCAAAGCGTTTAGGATGCTGTTTTTGGCACTGGCGACCAGCTCTAGGTTCTGCTCATCAACCTTGATAAGCTCCACCAGCTCATCCCAATGCTCAGGCGTGATGAGTGACAGCCATTTCTCATCGGTCGCCCCGTCAAACAGATAGTGAGCAAGCTCCACCACGGAGTCTTCTTTGGGCAGCAAGGGCAAAAAACGATGTCCTATCAAGCGGTTAATGCTGTGTGAAAAGCTGTCATCAGAGATGATGCCCGTATCTGCATAGAGCGTGATACGCTGATAGTTGTCTGTTAGACGCAGGATAAACGCTGCCAGTCCTGCACCGTATTCAGGATTGTCTTTTAAAATATCAATGAGTTCACGGATTTTGGCATTGACCGCTTCTTCGTCATCGCCCGTCACTCTTAGTGCATCAATGAAACGTTTCAAAGACGAAGGCTCGGGCAACTCTTGGAGTAGGCTGATGTATTGTAAAATATGGCGTAAGTCAGAGCTGTGATCTAGCAATGGTTGTCCTTAATGTGTATTTAGATAAACCGACTATTTTAGCACAGTTTTTGGGGATAGTTAAAAGCGATAAGTGATTTTCTTATTTTTCATTGTAAATACAAAAGGTAGGCACGTCCTTAATTTCATCATGTTTTATGTTTTATAAACGTGTTATTAATGATGGGTGTAAGCGCCCAAATCATCGATTTGAAAAATAAAAACATTGGGATAAATATTTGCCCCAATGTTTTTATAAAAAAGATGAAAATTATTGACATTGAAATTTAATAAAATATTCATAGTCATCATCACGGCTTAGCTCAGGCGAGCCTGTGCCGAGTATCGTGCCGACCACTTTTGCCCCTTGTTCCATGACTCGCCCCATGCGTTCGTCCATCACGCCATTGTAGGTGGTGGTGTCATTGATGACGACAGGGGTTTTGTAACCGCATTGGGCTTTGGCGGACGCTAGGGCGTTGTTTTGGGCGGTGGCTTTGGTCTTGCCCAGTCCCGTGGTCTCAAAGGTGTTATCCGCCCGAGCGATGACAGGGCTAGTCGGCGTGCTTTGGCAAGCGGTCAAGCCCATGGTAACTAGGGCGATGGCACCGACAGAGCGTAGGGTGGTGATGTTCATAAGTATTCCTGATAATAAAATAAAAGTGTCTCGTAACAACGTGGCAATTATGACAAGTTATTAACATAACTATGCTTAGCCATTTTAACAAAACTTGTTTTCTTATTATTATCACAATGGTAATGTTTTGTCTTTATATTTATTTAACATAATCTATTTTTAAAATGCAGTCATAAACCCCCAAATCAATACAAGGCTAGTAATATGTGGGTGTAGGGACGAGCTGAGCACGTCCTTTGGCGGTATCAATTTTTATGGGCGTGCAAAAACAGCCCTGCAAAGCCTGTGGAGAACATTTGATTTATTAGGCGTAATAAAACAAAAACATCCGCATGATTTTATCCCATAAATTTTTACAAAAATACACAAATTTTTGGTACAATGGTTTTATTTTAAATCAAATTGTTATTTTAAACCAAATAAGGAAAAACCCATGCCAGTCGGTGATGTTAGTCTTGTGCCATTGTTGCCCATTGATGGTGTAAAAATCGGCATTTGTGAAGCGGGCGTTCGCTATGCAAACCGCCGTGATTTGACGGTGTTCAAGATAGATGACGGGGCGAGCGTGGCGGTCGTTACCACGCAAAACCACTTTGTGGCAGCCCCTGTGCAAATTGTGCGTAAACATATCCAAACGCACACGCCACGCTATCTACTCATCAATACAGGCAACGCCAATGCAGGCACAGGGCAGGACGGCTTGGACAGGGCGTTGGCGACTTGTCAGGCGTTGGCGGAAAAAGCAGGCGTGAATGCGTGCGAAGTGCTACCGTACTCCACAGGCGTGATAGGCGAGACTTTGCCGAGCGAGCGGATTATTGCAGGACTGGATAAGACATTGTCGGATTTGACTGCCGATAACTGGCTAAACGCTGCCCACAGTATCATGACGACCGACACCACTCCCAAAGGGCATAGCGTACAGACCACGATAGACGGCACGACTTACACGGTAACAGGCATCAGCAAAGGGGCGGGGATGATACGCCCAAACATGGCGACCATGCTTGGCTTTGTGGCGACAGATGCTTGTATCAGCCCAAAGCTACTCCAAAAAATCTTGGTGGATTTGACCAATCAATCCTTTAACCGCATTACCATTGACGGCGATACGTCCACCAACGACTGCTGTACGCTCATCGCCACAGGCAAGGTGGGCGATTTGATAGACAGTGAAAATCATGCCCATTATCAAGCCATTTATGAAGCCATCAGAAAGGTAATGCTAAAAATCGCCCAGCTCATCGTGCGAGACGGCGAAGGGGCGACCAAATTCATCACGGTCAAGGTAGTAGGCGGTAAGAGTGCGGACGACTGTGCCAAGGTTGCCTATGCGGTGGCTCATTCGCCCCTTGTCAAGACGGCATTTTTTGCGTCCGACCCGAACTGGGGGCGGATTTTGGCGGCGGTGGGCTATGCGGGTGTGCCATTTGACCAAAGCCGTGTGAGCGTATCGCTCGATGAGATTGCCATTTGTCAGCGTGGCGGACTGGCGGACGGTTATACCGAAGAGCAGGGGCAATCGGTCATGAGTCGCCCTGAGATCACCGTCAGTATTGATTTGGGGCAGGGCGATTGTACCGATACGGTTTACACTTGTGATTTGTCGCATGAATATGTGAGTATCAATGCCGATTATCGTTCATAATTCACACAAGGCAAATCATCGCATTTGCCTTGCTTTTTCTTAAACATAAAATTTACCTAATAAAAGGCAAGTCCATGAAAAAATTATCCATCATCTTAACTTTAACCTTATCCGCCCTAATCTTGCAAGGCTGTGTACATAAAGTCGTTACCGTTCCTGTCAAAGTCGCCTACAAGACCACCAAAGGCGTGGTTAAGGGTACAGCAAAAGTGGTCGGAGCGGTCATTCCTGACGGCGACAAAAAAGACAGTAAAGGCGACGATTGAATATTAAATGAATATTAAAAAATAGTTACAATTTAGCAAAATTATAAACACAACATTGGGACAAAAACCGTTCTAATGTTGTGTTTTTGTAATTATCAGAGCGGATAATATTACAAAACCAACCCTTTTGAGATTTTTTCTTTATAATAGCCGGTTTTGAAACGGACTTAGGTTGAGATTTTTTAATCATATATTGTTTAATAATTTATAAAACTAAATAAAATATTAAACAATATATGATTAAGCAATTTTAAATTAAGTCCGTTTTTGTTTGCAAACGCATTGTAAATTTAGGTGTTTTATGACAAAAACAAATAAAATGAAAAAAATCTTGATGATTGTCGGGGTTTTGTTAATTGTGGTTTTGGTGGCGGTGCTACTGTTCTTGTTCCGTCCTGTGGTGACCAAACCGGTCAAATTGGCAGGCGATGAACCTGTGGTGGACATGGTGCTGGTGGGCGGTGGCATCATGTCGGCAACGCTTGGTACGTATCTGTCGGAGCTTGAACCGACGTGGAAAATTCAAATGTACGAACGCCTTGACAAGGTCGCCCAAGAAAGCTCAAACGGCTTTCATAACGCAGGCACGGGGCATTCAGGCTTTATGGAGATGAACTATACCGCCGAAGCTGAAGACGGCAGTATCTCGATTGAGCGTGCCGAAAAAACTGCCGTACAGTTTGAGATTTCCAAGCAGTTTTGGACGCACCAAGTCAAAAACGGAGCATTGGGCGACCCCAAAACGTTCATTAATCCTGTGCCACACATTGCTTTTGTGTGGGGCGACAACGTGGACTTTTTAAAACGTCGCCACGAAGCCATGATAAAATCCCCTTTGTTTAGCGACATGATTTATAGCGAAGACAAGGCAGAGATAGGGCAATGGGCACCGCTCGTTACCAAAGGGCGAGATGACAGCCAGCCAATCGCCGCCACCCGCATGGACATCGGTACAGATGTAAACTATGGGGCAATCACCACACAGCTCATCAATCATCTCGGCAAAAATAGCAATTTTAACCTAAAAGTTAGTACCGAAGTGACAGGCATTAGCCGTAACGATGACGGCACATGGACGGTGAGTGTCAAAAACCTTGCCGATAATAGTGTCTCACACACCAAGACTTGCCGTGTCTTTATCGGGGCAGGTGGTGCGGCGATAAAAATGCTACAAATGACAGGACTGCCTGAGAGTAAATATTATGTAGGGTTCCCTGTGGGTGGTCTGTTTTTGATGACCGATAACCCTGATGTGGTCAATGCTCACACCGCCAAAGTCTATGGACGTGCCTGCCGAACTTGGAGCACCGCCCATGAGCGTGCCACACATCGATACTTGTTATATTGACGGCAAAAAATACGTGCTGTTTGGACCTTTTGCTACGTATTCAAATATACCAACCGAACTT
>NZ_MXAP01000145.1:1190-2910 GCF_002027555.1 Moraxella equi | reverse complement strand
CTTATCTTGGTGGTTGCCCTTATGGTTCTAAGGTGCGTACAAGATGTGGATAACAGGTTTTTGCTTATTATACCTTAAAAGGGGTATACAAAGGTGCGTATCACGCACCTTTTAAATTGGTGCGTTTTGAAGTTAAATGGTTATAAAATCACCCCTTTAACTTATCGCCCACCAATCCTTTGACCGTGTTTAGAATATCGGCAGGCAAGACAACGGTTTTGGCATTATCAGATTGTGCCATGTCGTTCATCGCTTTGATGTATTGCTCGCCAAGCAAGTACACAACAGGCATTTCTTTACCGTCCATCGCCGATGAGATAAGGCGAATGGATTCTTCGGAACCTTTGGCAAGCACCACCTGAGCTTCGGCATCACGGCGAGACGCTTCCAATCGCCCGTCCGCCTCCAAGATAGCCGCCTGTTTTTGCCCGTCCGCTCGTGTTACCATGGCTCGGCGTTGGCGTTCGGCGGCCGCTTGCTCTTCCATCGCCAGTTGCATGGTGTGGGACGGTTTGATGTCTTGGATTTCCACCGTTTTTAGGGTAATGCCCCAGTCGGCGATGTCGTCTGAAATGGCGTGTTTGAGCTGGGTTTTGATTTGGTCTCGGCTTGATAACGCACTGTCCAAATCCATCTCGCCCACGATAGAACGCAAGGACGTTTGCACCAGATTGCGAATGCCGTATTCATAGTCTTCAATGCCGTACACCGCATATTCTGGTTGAATGATGTTAATGTACGCCACCGCATTGGCGATGATGACCACGTTGTCTCGGGTGATGACTTCTTGACTGGGGATGTCCAACACGATGTCTTTGGTCGTGATTTTATAGGCGACCGTATCGACAAAGGGAATGATAAAATTCAAACCCGGTTCTAAGGTCTGATGATATTTTCCCAGTCGCTGAACCACCCATTTATAGCCCTGTGGTACAAGTCTGACACCCTTAAAAACGGTAAAGACGACAAACGCCACCAAGACAAATAAAACTTCCATAATAAGCCCCTATCTAACAGTTATCTAAAATTATCTAAATTTGAAATACAGGGCAAATGTGATTACCCTCTACCAATTTGTCTAATATGATGAATTGGTAATAAATAGCAATCCAATGGCATTATTTACGCCGAACCACCAACTCATTACCCAGTATCTGCACCACCACGACCCTATCGCCTGCCTGCAACACTTCGCCATCTGCCCCACGGCACAGCCATTCATCAGAGCCGACTTTTGGCACACTAAACCGCACTTTGCCGAGTCTGTCGGCACTTGGAGCGTGGGTCAGCATGCCTATCTCTCCGATGATGACACTGCCCCCAAGCCCTGCGGTCGTGCGAGTTTTGATGTTGGGCTGGATAAATTTAAACCATGCCACGCACGAGATGACCGACAGCACAAGCCACAAGATGACTCCCGCCCCAAAGCCCAAAACAAACGCCCACGCAAGCACTGCCGTAACAACAGCAGACGCCCCGAACCATAGCAGAAAAAAGGTCGGCACAAACATCTCTAATATCATCAAAATCAGACCAAAAATCAACCAATGCCAAGGCTGTACGTTCATCAGGTGTCCTTATGTGGATTTTTGGTTAATATAAATCATTTATCAAAAATAGTCAATGAGTTAATCCCAAAACCTAACCCATTGATAATCATAAAAATACTTGACAAAATATAAAATCGGCTGACAATCTTTTGGAAAATGGAAAATGGAAA
>NZ_MXAP01000145.1:0-869 GCF_002027555.1 Moraxella equi | reverse complement strand
AATGGAAAATGGAAAATGGAGACGAACTTAAATTAATTGTTAAAAAGGGCGATGTATCCGCCCTTAGTTATGTTTAAATCTTAGTTATTTTTTTAAATCTTGTAGTGGCTTAGACATTTTATCAACATGCTTGCCTTCCACGCCGTCATAATAGGCATAAATCTTAGGCAAATCCGCCTCAATGTCGCCTGTGGGATAAAACAAGGTCATAAAGCGGACTTCTTTGGTTTTATAATCCATCGCCACAGGCAAGATAGGCACGCCTGCCCCTGTGGCAATATAATAAAAGCCTGTTTTCCACTCATCGGTATAACCCCGAGTACCTTCGGGGGCTAACCCCAAAAAGAACGGTTTGCCAGTTTTAAAGCGGTCAATGTTGGCTTGTAGTACCGAGCCTTTTTTGTCCCTATCAATGGGAATGACCCCTGCCCACGTCAAAAAATGCGACATGACGGGCAGTTTAAACAGCTCTTTTTTGCCCATAATCTTGATGTCCACGTCAAGGGCGAGCAAGGTGGGAATGGCGTACACCCCATCAAAGTTAGATGTGTGGGGTACGGCAAGCAGGACGGCTTTGTTGATGTTGGGAATGTCGCCCACAATCTGCCAACCTGTCAATGCTAAAAAGGCACGGGCGAGGGACGGGACGATTTGCCCATGGCGACGTGGGACATTATCGCCTAGGCTGGTGGGGTCAATGGTGGATAGGGCGTTCATGTCCATGGGATTTTCCTTAACATGGGGCTTGGGGCATGTCTGGGCAACACGCTCTAAATCGGCGTGTCTTTTACGGGTGAATTATCATTTGCCTATGTATTTATCCAACAAAATATTCAACGCATTTTAACGTATATCTAACGAATTTGATA
>NZ_MXAP01000144.1 GCF_002027555.1 Moraxella equi | reverse complement strand
GTTGAGAGTGGGGTAAAAATCAGTATTTTGTTTTGTCAGTCAAAAAACACAGCAAAACTACAAAATCACTAAGGAAAGTTTGACGGCTTATGCTAAACTACGCTTTTTATTAAGACAGGCAATAGGGTAACTATGGCAGGCAGTTTACTGATACTATTAGATGACATTGCAACCGTACTAGATGACGTGTCAATATTAACAAAGGTCGCCGCCAAAAAGACGGCAGGTGTGTTGGGCGATGATTTGGCATTAAACGCCCAGCAAGTAACAGGCGTGCGTGCCGACCGTGAGCTTGCGGTGGTGTGGGCGGTGGCAAAGGGGTCATTTGTCAATAAATGCATCCTTGTGCCGGCGGCTCTTGCCATCAGTGCGGTGGCGGCATGGCTGATTACGCCTTTACTCATGATTGGCGGGCTGTTTTTGTGCTATGAAGGCTCGGAGAAAGTCATTCATAAATTCGCCCCCAAGCTCTTACCCCATGACTTAGACGATGAAGACGCTCATCAGGCACGCCTAGAAGCCAACGCCAATGATGAAGATTTGGTGGCGTTGGAGCAGGATAAAATCAAAGGAGCAATTCGCACCGACTTTATTTTGTCGGCAGAGATTGTGGTTATCTCGCTTGGGGTGATGACGGCGACGACCTTTATGACCAAAGCCTTGGCACTATCTACTATCGCCATTTTGATGACGGTGGGGGTGTACGGACTGGTGGCGATGATTGTTAAAATGGACGATGTGGGTATGCATTGGGCGGCACAACCTGACCCTGCCAAACAAAAAATGGGCAATCTGCTCCTTGCCTTTGCTCCCAAACTCATGAAGTTTTTGTCTATTGCAGGTACGCTTGCCATGTTCTTGGTTGGTGGTGGGATTTTGGTGCATGGCGTGGACATGCTACATCATCAAGCTGAGCATTTGTCGCACTTGTCGGGCATGTTTGGCGGTCTGACCGAGACCATTTATAATGGCGTGGTGGGCTTTATCGCAGGCTGTCTTGTTGTGGCGTTGGTGGTGATGTTTAAAAAAGCCAAAGGCGGGCATTGAACCATTGGTTTGTTATCTTGTTTTGTAGTGTAAGTGGTGTGCCTGTCTGATGGTGTCCTAAAAATACGACGAAAAGGTCAGATCTTTCCTTTGCCATTGCCATTGCAAATACTAGAGGCAGGCATGTTTTAGATGGTTATTGATTTCAAAAAGTCATTACAGGCTAGTCAGTAGTGGTTTTTTGTTTGTAAATAGAGGTAGTTTTATCGCCAACTGGTAACATTTTCTTAATGTTACATCTGTAGAATGTTACATAGATTGGCATGAATCTTGCACTCATTGATAAATACAATCGTTGTTTGAGCGACGATTGTATTATTTTGTTATTTTATATCAAAATAAAACACAAAAGATTACGATAACTGTACTTTTTTATGGTGCCAATATTAAGCCTGATTTGGTGATTTGTGCTAAACTATAGGCAAGGTTTGTGTTATATCTTCAATTTTTTTATGACACCAGAAACAAGAATGGTTATTAATTCTCACAGGAGAGATTATGAAATTTACTAAAATTACCTTGTGCCTAGCCATGCTCGGTGCGATGTGTGGTGCAACCACAGCTCATGCTGTTCGCATTATCGATAAGGAAAATACCAAAGCTGTCGGTCATGTCAAATGGCATAAAGAGGCGAGTATAGATACAAACAGTGTTATTAATGCCAACGTTCCAGATAATGCCACCAACTTGGTTTTTATTCGTCAAGCTGACCTGGATCCGCTACAAACCAGTGCCAATATTGCTGTTAATGACCGTTTTCAGGTAAGTCTGCAACCAGGTAATCACAGCCAAGTTTATTCCTGTGCTGGCATTAATGTGCTAAGCTCAGATATTACCGGTGTCAAACACAACGACTTGTACATTAATAACCAAACGCACAACCTAGCCGGCGGTGCAACATACTACTTCTATCTAGAAGTGGATGAGCAGGGCAAATCTACTCTAAAACAGGTTGATAATGACAGTGCTAAAGCACTCTTAGAGAATACCAACCGTCAAGTACATCAAATCAGCCGTGTGGTACCAAACTGCCCAGCACCTGCCACGCCACCACCGCCAAAACCAGTTCCAGCTCCTATCGTTGAAACTCCAGCGAAGCAAACGCTTACTATTGAGCTTGAAGTGCTTTTTGATACCGACAAACACTTTGTCAAATCCAAGTACCACGAAGAGATTAAACGTGTTTCTGATTTTATGCAACAGCATCCACATGCTACTGTAGTTATTGAAGGTCATACCGACAGCCGTGCTAGTGAGGCTTATAACCAAGCTCTATCAGAGCGTCGTGCCAAGGCGGTTAAGGATGTATTGGTTAAGACCTATGGTGTTGACGAATCAGCTGTTACCACCGAAGGTCATGGAGAACTAAGACCACGTGCCACTAACGACACTGCTGAAGGTCGTCAGCTTAACCGTCGTGTGATGGCTGTGTTTACTTACTGATAACACCTTTCATTATATTCACTAAGGTTGGTGGTTAATAATACCTACCAACATAACTAGATAAAAAGAGAAGAATTATGGTACCAGTTACTGCAAAAAGTGTCACCATCAAGGTTTATAGCCATGTGGAGCAAATTAAAGAGTTGACCCTTGCCACACATGACGGTCAGCCCGATGTGATTAAAGCTGATAAAAATGTCAACTATGAGTTTTTTGACCACTCTATCGGACGTGCTCCCAACCACATCATTACCAAGCGTAAGGGCAAAGACCTGCACGTTTCTTTTGAGCGTGAAGGGCAAAATGACGACCTTATCATCGAAGGGTTCTTTGAGGATGAAGATAAGGCTCTTATCGGTGTTGCCGAAGATGGTCACTACTACTACTATATCCCTGATACCGGTGAGGTGGCAGATTATGTCACTCAGCTTCAAGACACTGACGTAGAAGGTCAGGCACTAGGTGGCGAGCATCACCTAACTCCACTATGGCTCATGTTGCCCACTGGTACTTTCCCATGGTGGCCACTACTTGGTTTGGGTGTGATTCCTTTTCTAGGTAAGGATGATGATAAACCTGCCCCGGCACCAGATAGTGTTATTTCTACCACTAACGATTCTGAAAGAGGCGATGGTGACAACCCCGTGCGTGTCAATGTACTGAAGAATGATGCGGATAATGCCGTACCAGAGACGTTGAGACTAATCGATCCAGAAGCTGGACGCCCAACAACTGAAAAAGTTGTTGTGTCAGGTCAAGGCACCTGGGAGATTGACCCGAAAGAACCAGGTGTGGTTATCTTTACCCCAGAGGAAGGTTATAATGGCAATCCAACACCCATTAACTATGTAGTTAAAAATAAAGAAGGTAAAGAGAGTCAGCCCACCCCAATTGTTATTATTTATGATGCACCAACCACGCCCGACACCAAACCAGGTACTCCAGGACAACCTGTGACCCAAAATGTCACAAACAATGACGGTGATGTAGACCCATCAACGGTAAAACTTGTTGACCCAAACAATCCTAACAACCCACCTAGTAACGAAGTTAAAGTACCAGGTCAAGGTACTTGGACTGTCGGCCCTAACCCAGGCGAAGTAACCTTCACTCCTGAAGATGGCTTTACTGGTGACCCAGACCCGATCAAATATGTGGTTAAAGATAAGGATGGTAAAGATTTGCCACCTACAAGCGTGGATGTAACATATCCGCCAGTTGACCCTGCAAACCCAAATCCAATCGCTACCACTCCTGATAGTAAATCAGGCTATAGAGGCGAACCCGTCACCCAAAACGTAACTGACAATGATAACAATGTTAAACCTGATACGGTTAAACTGGTTGATCCTATCACAGGTCATCCAACCGACAAGATTGTTGTGCCAAATGAAGGTACTTGGACTGTCGGTCCTAACCCAGGCGAAGTAACCTTTACTCCAGTACCTGAGCTTGGGGATAAAGACCCATCACCAATTAACTATATTGTTGAAAACGATAAAGAGCCAGGCACATTCTCTAAGCCAACACCGGTTAATATCACTTATCCTGAGATTGTCAAGCCCAAGGTTTCTATTACAGGTCTGACCAATGTTAATGAAGCAGTTGGCGAGGTTGAATACACCATCAGCCTAGACAAGCCTGCCAAAGAAGACATTACGGTTACTTATGTAACTAAAGCAGGTGCGAGCACCAATCCTGCCGAAGCTGCTGACCTAAAAGACGGCTTTGTTACCAAGACTGTTGTTATTAAAGCAGGCGAAACTTCTGCTACCGTTAAAGTGGGTATTGTCAACGATAATGAATATGAAGTTGCTGAGGATTACAACATTGCCATTACTAAAGTTGAGGGTAATGCAAGTATTGATGCAGCTAAGGATAATGTAACTACCACCATTCATGATGATGGCACAGGCACGCCTGATGGTCGTGATCCAAACAATCCGGACAACATCAATCCAAACGTGCCAAGCGATCCTGCTAAACCACCATTTAACCCAGCAGATCCAGACAACCCAGACAACAATCCTGATCCACGTCTGCCACCAGCCAATCCTGTGCCAGATGCGGATAATGAT
>NZ_MXAP01000143.1 GCF_002027555.1 Moraxella equi | reverse complement strand
CGAATTTGGCTTTGGCCATGGGTATGTCCTCTTATTAACCTATGAATTTAGGTATGGAAATTTTCGCTCGGATTGTCTTAATTTCACAGACAAATTTATGACAACATTCAAACGAATTTGCCATATCCTGTTAATTATAACACAACTCTTTATAATTTAAACCACCGTCAATGTAAAATTATGCCAATTTTACAGGAAAATTTGTGGGTTTCGCCCCAAATATGATTAATTTTTAGACAAATTGATAAAAATAATTTATAAGGCTGTAAAATAAATATATTGGTTTTGTTGATAATTTTATCATTTATCAAGGGATTTTACAGTTTTTCAATACAAATTTAAACAACAAAAAAGCCCAAACCTTTCGATTTGGACTTTTTAAAATTTGGAGCGGGAAACGAGATTCGAACTCGCGACCCCAACCTTGGCAATGTCAGCCACCAAAATCACCTTAGATAACTTTAACCCTCAAAAACAAGCCACAACAAGCATTTATGGTTTGTTTTTTTGTAAAAGTTTTGGGTAATTTTAAGTAATATTGTAAGATATTATCACATCAATCACTCTATCAATGAGGACTAGTCATGGTAGCAGGTTCAGAAATTAAAATAAATGAGCATGGTGTATTCATTACCACACCGAAGATCTTCAAAGTCAAAGCAGAGATAACAAAGCTTCTGGAGGGTGAGCAGGTACCCATGCCCAACTTGCCCTTCTTACCCAAGCTCTACACGCTGTGTTTTCACTTTACCAATGATGATAATGTGCCATATGCTCATACTGCTTATACTGCCCACAATAAAGTAACGGGCGAGCTATTCGAGGGGATTACTGACGATAAGGGTAAGACACAAGTGTTTTATACAGACTCCCAAGAGGATATCGAAATTCATCTAGATATTTAAGGAGTTATTATGTCGCAAAACGAATATAAAACCACCACCGCCAGCACAGCGACAGATGCTCCGACTTGCAAGGTGGTCATCTCTGGTGCCCCTCGAAAATTTTTGGTACATTTTCGCAAACCTCTTGTTGATGACCCTTGGAGTTCTGTGAGCGAGCAAGTGCAAAACTTTGGTTTTGACTGGCTTCGAGATGAGTACATCTATGACATCGTCTCTGTCCTAGAAAATAACAATGAGCCCACACGCTTATACAGGGGCGATATTGACAAACTTAAAAAAGAATATACCCATCTTTGGTTTGATGACCCACAACCTGTTGAGGTTTTAAGTAGGATTAAGACCTGCGGTGTCGATGAATATATCCCATCATGGCTGGCAGTATTTGCTGAGAAGCATAAGCCCAAAGGCGTAACACACACCTATGCTAAACTCTACCTGCAGATAGACCAAGAGGCAGTAGACATGGATAGACCGCTTGCCAAAGATGATACGGTACTGATATTTACCCCCAGTGATGATGGTGTTGAGATTTATTTTAGAGACAAGTCTAGAAACAAGAATATTCTAGAGGTGCCACTGGAGATATTTTTGGAAAAAGGTCAACTCACCCGTCCTTTGGGCGGAGACACCTCCATTAAATACTATGCCGACCCAACCAAACAGCTTACCATCAAGGTCAAAACCCCCAGTGATAAGGTTCGCCATATCTTGGTAACCGCCAAACATAATAATCACAGCCGAGATGTTGGTGTTCTACTCATCTATCCCAATCATGAGATACCTGCCGCACACATTCAAGTAGTGCAATTTGCCATGATACCAAACAGCTACGCCATGCCAGAGCTTAGATATCAGGATAGACTAAGATCAGAAGCCTTTGGTCAGGCACTTATCAATCTAACCTTTGAGAGTAAGGTTTTTAACATGAGGCTTCATGAAAAAATACACACACGCCACCATCAAAGAGAGATAGAAGAGTTTTTAAAAAAATACGAATGTAGAAAAACCAGAACAAATAGCTACCCAAATCTGTTGGCTTTTAATAACACTCCTATAGATCGGCAAAATAGGTCAAATTTTGACTTGGATGTTCGGCAGTTATTTGAGCAACTGTATCCCAGTACAGCACTACAAAGCAGTGCCATCTATGGCCACTGGACGGAGAGCAATCAAAATAAAACTACCCATCTCATATTTACCGATGTCAAGCCTGTTACTATGAATGCAGTAGTGCCAACCTGCGAACCTGACGAGACAGGAAAATACCACCCCCAGCGACAGAGTATATTCATTCAGATAGCAGTGTTACTGGTGCCATTGGCGGTGTTGTAACACCACGCCCCTTTACAGAAGATGAAATCTCTTGCGGTTGTTTTGCAGATATTCCTAACAACAAGTTATTAAACCAAGCCGATTATGTCAGTGGCAATGCCGCCATCATCTATGCTGTCGCACAAAATGATATTTATGCGATATTTCACGAGCTTGGACACAGCTTTGGTCTGCCTCATACTTTTGACAGACCACCAGAATTAGATAAACTCAAAGCCAGCAAAGGACATCTGGATGAGAACCGCGCCAAAGCCATCCTAAACCGCTTTCCCACATATCAGTTTTATCAAGGATATACAGATAATGTGATGGATTATGAGGGGAGAAATGCACCCAAAAATCCAAGCAAGCCAATTAAAGAAACTGATAAATACAATCAATTTAAAAACTTGAACTCCTTGTTTAAATGGCAATGGAACATCCTCCGTGCCGACAGAAGTCTAACCATTCCCAAGAATAAGGAATTACAATGAAGTATTTATCATTTGTTGCACTTTTTGCACTATTAAATTCAGTTTATGCTAAGCCCTATCTACCAGCTGAGTATTATGACCCTATAACATGTCAGTTGATAGATGTTAATAAAAATACACAGCAGTCACAAGAGGTAATACATCAACATGAGCCATATGTTGGCATACCCCTTAACAGAAATAAAAAACTCATTTCTTACGATAAATTTATGAATTCATTAGAGGTTTCATTGGGGGAATACATATCAGATAGAAGTCGTTGGGCAGAAAGAGAGGGGATTGACAATTCTCTCGTACTGAATGAATTAAATGGCATTTTAAAAATAATCAGAGACAACCGTGATATTTACAATGTCTCTTACTCAACACTAGATTTAAAAAATATACTCAAAAAAGGTTATCATATAAATAATAATGAAATGTTAGCTATGCTAGAAGTTATCAATATATTTATCGACGACAAAGAAAAATCCAGCGAATTACTTGAAGAACTTTATGAGAGATATATAGGGCAAATAAGTATGATAGAACAAGGTAGTGTTATGGCTTTTTTGGAGTATGATGGAATGTATTTTTCTATGAGTGGTACAAAAATTGCATTTCACCCACTAGAACAATGTAATGGTAGCTATTTATATGGAATTTACATTGAATAAATAAATTCAGGCAATGGAACATCCTCTGTACTGGCAGAAGCCTCACCGCCCCCAAAGACCAAGGAGTCATCATGAAATACTTTATCGCTACTTTATTTGCCTTTATCCATACAACCGCTTTTTCAGCACCGCCTTATGAGTCAGCAGATTATTACGGTAAGACATATTACAAACCAGAATGGCAGGTAAAATACAATTATCTTCCCCCGCCCTCGTATATTGGCATACCCCATGACAGAAAAGTTAAACTGATGTCTTTTGATGAGTTTTTATCTCGTTTTGAAGTATCTTTGGATAAACATACAGACGATCTAAGTCGTTGGGTTGTAAAAGAAGGTAAAGATCACATTATGCAGTTTAGGGAACTAAATAGTTATCTTTATATCGGTAGAAGTCATGGCATGGTTCACTATTTACAATATTATATGCGTCATGGAACAGAAAAAGATAAGAAAAGAACGCATACTTTATCCGACGATGACAAAATGGCAATGATAGAAACCATTAATTTGGTTGTTCAAGACCATCAAAAATCCCAAGAAATATTAGACGAACTGTATCAAAGATATTTAGGTCAGTTAGAGCTTGTTGTCGATGGGTATATTGCTGTTTTTTTAGAGCATGATGGGAAGTATTTTTCTTTAAGGGGTATTAACACTCATTATCATCCCATAGAAAGATGTAATCGTCAAGCAATATACCCTCTATCTATTCTTTGAATGATGATGGCACATCCTCTGTACTGGCAGAAGTTCAATGACACCAAACATCCATCATTTGCTTCCACCACAATTATGATTTGGTTGTGGACTTTTGGTGAGATATTTTGTTATGATATTGCTTTTAAGCCACCAAACAAGGAACCGATATGTCTCAAATCAACCGCTCTGCTTTATTTGCCAAACTAAATACATCACTATATAAGAGCCTTGAAAGTGCTTTTATGTTTGCCAAGTTGCGTGAAAACCGCCATGTCGAGCTCTCTCACTGGATATATCAGCTTCTACAAATGAATGATACAGACTTGAGATTTATAGAAAGTCATTTTGAACTAAATCATGACTATCTAATAAGCGACATTGCAAACCACTTAAAAACCCTAAAAACAGGCTATGAACAGGTCAGTGACTTCTCTGATGACATCATGGCACTCATTGAAGAATCATGGCTGTATACCTCTTTAAAGTTTAATCAAACACGCATCACCACAGGTCATCTTATTTACACACTGTTAGAATCCAACCAGTTTAAACACCAACTTCTTAGAATCAGTTCCGAATTTGGCAAAATCAATACTCAAAAGCTGTATGAAGACTACGACCAAATATGCCAACATTCCATTGAAAAACCCACAGCTCAGGAAGTCTCCTTGTCACCCAATGACCCAACGGGGCAATCCGCCTTGGCACGTTTTGGTACCAATCTTACCGAGCAGGCACGACAAGAGAAGTTAGACCCCGTTACAGGCAGGGATAACGAAATCCGCCAAATGGTGGATATACTCTCTCGCAAAAAGCAAAACAACCCATTATTGACTGGTGAGGCTGGTGTAGGAAAGACTGCTGTCGTTGAAGGTCTTGCTCTAAAAATTGCTCAAGGCGATGTGCCAAACCACCTAAGAGAAGTTGAAATCATCTTACTTGATATCGGTGCACTCAAGGCAGGAGCAAGTGTCTCTGGTGAGTTTGAAAATCGCCTAAAAGCAGTTATCAAAGAAGTCCACCAAAGTCCCAAGCCTATCATCTTGTTCATTGATGAGATTCATACATTAGTGGGTGCTGGCGGTGCTGCAGGTACAGGCGATGCCGCCAATCTTTTAAAACCCGCTTTGGCAAGAGGCGAGCTTCGCACCATTGGTGCAACCACATGGTCAGAATACAAAAAATATTTTGAAAAAGACCCTGCACTTACCCGAAGATTTCAAGTCATTCAAGTGCCAGAACCCAACCAAGAAGTGGCAACCGATATGCTAAGGGGCTTGGTGGACAGACTAGAATCCCATCATCAGGTACTCATCTTAGACGATGCCGTGCAAACTGCTGTCAAACTCTCAGCTCGCTATATTCCTGCACGACAATTGCCAGACAAAGCTATTAGCATTCTTGATACCGCTTGTGCTAGGGTTGCCGTCAGCTTAAACAGCACCCCTCTGTCTATCACCACCAAAGAAGAAAGCATAAAATCCATCGAACAGCAGATTCACCAGCTTCAAAAACAACAAGAATCAGGCTACCTAACCGATGGCGATGTCATTGCACAAAAACAACAACAAATCCAAGCCATACAGTCAGAGTTAGATGCTATCAATGCACAATATCAAGACCAAAAACAACTTGTTGAGGCACTTCATGTAATCAGAGCATCCATAGCCTCATCGGATGATGATAAACCAGAGGAAATAAATGCCCTCAAAGCAGAGCAACAAGCACTTATCACAAAACTTCAGACCATACAAAAACAAGAGACATTGGTTCATCCTGTGGTAGATTCTCATCTCATCGCTCAAATCATTGCTGAATGGACAGGCATTCCAGTTGGTAAAATGATGGATGACGAAGTGCAAAAAATCCTTCATTTATCAGAAACGCTCAACCAACGAATCATCGGTCAGCCTCATGCAACTGATATGATAGCCAAACGCATACAGACCGCCAGAGCCAATCTAGACAACCCCAACAAACCGATTGGCGTCTTTATGCTAACAGGACCCTCTGGCGTGGGCAAAACCGAAACCGCCCTTGCGCTGGCAGACATCATGTATGGCGGTGAACAAAACCTCATCACCATCAACATGAGTGAATACCAAGAACCTCATACCGTCTCCACGCTTAAAGGTGCCCCTCCAGGATATGTCGGCTACGGTGAAGGTGGTGTACTGACTGAAGCCGTTCGCAGACGTCCTTATAGTGTTGTCCTGCTAGATGAGATAGAAAAGGCTCATCCCGATGTTCACGAGATTTTCTTTCAGGTCTTTGATAAAGGATTTATGGAAGATGGCGAGGGTCGCTATATTGACTTCAAAAATACCATCATCATCCTAACCACCAATGTCGGCTCAGAGCTTACCCTAACTTTATGTCAAGACGAGCTTCTAAAACCCGATATAGAAGGACTGGCTACGGCATTAAGAGAGCCTTTATTGCAGACTTTTCCGGCGGCACTTTTGGGTAGAATCCAAAACATTCCCTACTACCCACTCAATCACGAGATGATGTCACACATCATCACCCTGCAACTAAACAAAGTCATCAAACGCATGCAGGATAATCATAACATCACACTAAGCCATGATGATGCCGTCATCACCCTCATCACCAACCGCTGTCAAGAAATAGAGTCAGGCGGTCGTATGATTGATGCCATCATCACCAATCACATCCTGCCCATGATAAGTCATGAGATGCTTTTATCTATCGGCAATCCTAATCCCATAAGAAACATGACATTGACCGTTGTTGATAATGAATTTAAACTTACCATTGATAGACACACTCAACATGAGGACATCCCATGCCCCTAACCCGTTACTACATCCTAGAAAACGACACCACCACAGCAGGCGGTATCGTCCAAACAACCACCAATCCTACTATCTTTAATATCAGCGGTAAAAAACAAAGCTGTATCGGCGATGATGTTTGGTGTCCTGCTTGTCAGTCTATGGGCAAAATTGTACCAACAGGTCCAAGATTATCTTTTTCACTCGGTGGGGCAATGCCTGCCTTAAATGATGATTTGTGTCTGTGCAAATGTAATCCACCACCCAAACTTGTGCATTCGCAGACAAGTTTTAAAGAGATTATTGATGATAATAGACTTGCCCAGTACCAAAAAGCAAGAGAGCAATACAGACAATCAAAGCTACAAAACAACTTTGCCAACACCCAAGCAAATGATGATGAGTTGCCTAAGTTTACTGTGCATTTTAGACGAGATGATAACTATCAAGGGAGGTATGGGTTTGATTGGTTAAGAGATGAGTATGTGTACAATATCAAATTAGCAGACGGTAGCGTACAGGGGAATATAGCAGGAGTCTCTCCACATAGGGCTAATCTCATACAATCCATCATGAGTGAATATATAACCCACCAAAATAATCCAGTATCATTTATAGATGACTTTATCTCCAATCAAACGGATTATGCACCAGCTTGGCTATCTATTTTTGCCAAAGGTCAGATGGATGATGTTTATCTGCCAAATGTCAATCTGCATTTACAAATAGAGCAAGACATAACACATGGCAGTACGCCATTAACAGATGATGGCACGATTATTTTATTTGAATACAGTCAGGGGCTTGAAGTACAAAGCACCCTGACACTTGCTGATTATCTAAAAAATGCCAAACGACAAGAAATTGAGTTGATGGCAAGCAGTCTTGCGATGCCAAGTAAAGCAATATATCGTTATACCAATACAGCATTTAGTATCAATATCACATGCACACAGCCTATTGATGAGTTGGGCTATGTCAAAATATTTGCCCAAAAACCCAATGGCAAGAAAAAACAAGTGGGACTACTCTGTGTCTATCCAAATAGCGATATTCCCACTGCGGTCATTCAGCCTGTGCTATGGGTAACCGATCGTGGTATGGCAATAATAAACCACCCTCAGGGTATGCTTGACACAGGAAAAATTCGTATTCCTTATGGCAAAATCCAAACCGCTTTGTTTAATCAAGCACTCATCAAAGCACACATCAATGAGTATCTTGCCATTAATTTGCTAGACAAAAAAGTGTATATTGGCGAGAAAGGAGCGACTTTAGACATACCACACTCTTTAGATAAAGAGATTAGCAACTATCTATACCAACCGAACTT